>CAMYJM010000403.1 GCA_947258635.1 uncultured Acidimicrobiaceae bacterium | reverse complement strand
TCATCGCGGCGATCAGATCCGGCGCTTTGGAGAACTCGGATCAATGGCTGATCACCGACATGATGCCCGGCCGCTACCCCCACGAGGAGCTGGCCTCTGCCCTTCTCCGCGTCGCGTCGACACCGTCACCAGTCCTCGAGGATGAGCTGCGCCGTGATGATCGCGGGCTCGTTCGGGCCGCAAAGCGCTTCCTGCCAGATGGCTCCACTCTGCTTCTCGTCGTCGACCAGTTCGAGGAACTGTTCACCCTCGTCGACGACGACAAAGAGCGCACCGACTTCTTGGATCTACTCACCGCAGCCGCCACTGATGAGAGATCCAACATTCGGATCGTGCTCACGATGCGGGCGGATTTCTTTGACCTCCCGTTGCGTTTTGGCGAGTTTGGTGATCTCCTCCGCGGCGCCACTGTGCCGATTCCCGCCCCGACGGCCGAGTCGCTCCGTTCGATAGTCGACCAGCCGGCGCGCAACGAAGGCGTCTCCTTCGAGCCGGGCCTGGCAGATCGCATCCTCGCCGATGTCAAGGACCAGCCCGGTGCCCTTCCCCTACTCGAGTTCTCGTTGACCGAGCTCTTCGCGCAACGCACTGCCGACCAATTGTCGTCCGCGTCGTATGGCGAGTCGGGTGGCGTGCTCGGCGCTCTGGGGCGACGCGCTGAATCGATCTACCGGGGTCTTTCGAGCGTCGAGCAAGCCGCCGCCCGGCAGGTGTTTCTTCGCCTGGTGAACGTCGAGGAATCCGGGCGCGATACCCGCCAGCGAGCCCGGCGAGCCGATCTCGAACGGCTGGGGATCGACCGGCACGCACTCGATGCAGTCCTCGCCGCCTTCGGAGACCATCGGCTCCTCACCTTCGACCGCGACCCGATCACCCGCGGCCCCACTGTGGAGGTCGCCCACGAAGCCATCCTCACCGAGTGGCCGGCCCTGGTCGACTGGATCGACAACCAGCGGGAAGACCTGCTGCTGCATCGCCGGCTTTCGGTTGCGCTCGCCGATTGGGAGGCGGCCGGGCGACGGGATGCCGACCTTCTGGCGGGAGGTCGGCTGGACCAGCACGAAGCGTGGACCGCACATACCGAGCTGTCGCTGACGACGGGTGAGCGCGAGCTGCTTGTGGCGAGTCGTCGCGTGGAGGACGAGTGGCGGGAATCTCGACGCCGTACCCGTCGCCTCGTCATGGCGGGCTTTGGTGCCGCCGCTGTGGTCGCAACCGTGCTGGCAATTGGAGCCATGAACGCCAACCGGGAGTCGCAACGTCAGGAGTCGATCGCGGAGGCTCGTGCGCTGTCTTCGGCGGCACGCTTGCAGATTGCCGAGGATCCCGAGCGAGCGCTCATGCTTGCGGTCGAATCGATAAGGCTGGCGCGGGAAGCGGGTGTTGAGCTGCGCGAGGGCGCCAACGCGCTGCATGCCGCGCTGCTCGAAGATCGAATCGTTGCCCGCTACGCCGGCTCCAGTTTCGTTGCCCTCAACCCGGCGGGCACGATGTTCGCGACTGGAGCCGACGGGGGTGCGGTGGTCTACGACCTCGAAACCAGAGCGATCGTGCACGAGCTCATCGAGGGCGACGGCCTTGATCCGGTGTATGGCGTTTTCAACCCGGATGGGTCTCGTCTGGCGGTCATGTCGTGGCGTGCCGATGGGACCGGTGCGGTCACGATCTGGGATGTCAGTAGCGAAACTGTTGTGGAGTCGCTCGATCGGGGGCTTCCCTACTGGGTCGACTGGCCTGGAGACTACCTGGCCATCGGCTGGTGGGACCGCAGGGTGATTGAGATTTGGGCCGGAGCACCAATTGAAAAAGTCGACGAGCTGCCACTTTCGTCAGATGATGTACTCCCAGGTGCTTTTGACATCGACGTGACCGGGCAGAGCCTCCTCGTCCCCCACCTCAAGGAACGTCTCATCTACGTCTACTCGCTGGACGACAGCGGGCCGCCGCGCGTTGTAGGGACCTCCATTACACCCGAATTCGTCGCGTTATCGCCCGATGGGCGATGGATCGCGATGGTTGACCCCGAGGCTTCTCGCTTGTTGGTCGTCGATGCCGTGAGCGGGCAGCCGCGGTCGGAGGCCGAGGTGGATCGGCCCTTCGCTCTCAGCTGGACGGATGACGGATCGGAGCTGATCCTGACCGGCAACTCGGGTTTTCCCGAGGTCATCAACGCCGCGTCGGGCGCGACACGGTTGAGTCTGCAGGGCCAGCAGGGAATCATTGTGAGTCCAGCGGTGCAGGTCCCCGGGTCGCAGCTCATTCTCACCGGAGGTGATTCCAACAACGACGTCGTGTTGTGGGATATCGGTTCCAACGCGGCGGGGGTGGGACGGACACTCGAGACCAGCTTCGACGTCGTCGGAATCGTCGACTACGTGGGCGCCGGGGAGACCGTGTTCGCCGCGGGATACGACGAGGCCGACGCCCTGTTGATCGCCCCAGACGGGTCCGTAATGCGGACGATCAACGGCGTGGTCTACCAACCCAACACCGCGCGTGCCACGGCACTCACCGGTGACGGGCGCTACCTGGCCTGGGTGGACGAGGACGGGGTCGGGTTGGTGGTTGATGTAGAGACAGGCGAGGAGGTCTTCAAGGCTCCACCCGGCTGGCAAGTGGTTGACGTAGCACCCGACCTCTCCGTTGCCATTCTGGCAACTTACGTACCGGTAATCGGTGCGTCTCCGACAGAAGCCCAACTCATCGATGTCGCTACCAGAGATCAGATAGCCGTCTTCGAAACGGACACGATCTGTGACGGCAGGCTGTCGAGAGATCTATCGTTCGCTGTGATTCGCAGCTGCTCCGACATAGAGGGCACGCGTTTCTTTGACACAGCCACCGGCCGAGCGCTGGAGAACACGCATTATTCATGGGGTTTCTGGCAGTTCATGCCGGACGGCCATTCGGTGCTCACCGTAACGATCGATGGCGAGCTTCGACTGAGCGACCTCGAGAAACTGCGGTCCGGCGCCTCCTACGAGGAGGCCAAGATCTGGCATGTTGATGCCCACGACTCCTTCGTAACTGCAATAACCGTCAACGACGATGGGTCGCTCGTCGCCAGCGT
>CAMYJM010000402.1 GCA_947258635.1 uncultured Acidimicrobiaceae bacterium | reverse complement strand
TTCTTCATTTTCTTGACATAGCTCGAAATGGTCGCCACATAGAGGTCGTCATCAATTTCACCCTCAAAATCCGGCGCTTTGGTCTGCACCAGCACTTCGGCCTCAATCTGGCGAATGACGTTGATTTTCGGCTTGTCTTTTGCCCGCATCGCCTCCTTGAGACCGGCTGCAAGCTCCTCTTTGATGGTCACTTTTACTCAAACTCTTTCGTCGTACCGGCCCGCAATGGACCTGTTCAGTTAAGGATAATTGTGCCCGCGGCATCAAATTCACGGTTTTGTTGAAAAACTCGTTGCGCCGACGGATCTGATCGTATAAGGTCATGCCGACTTGTGAAAGAGTTCACTTTCACAAGAAATCGCAAATGTTGAAACCGTGCGGCTGGCACGGATCTCGAGGAGACCAAAATTGCTGACTCTCACCGATTGGCGTGAACTTTCCGCTTGCCGTGACTCAGACCCCGATCTGTTTTTTCCGATCGGGAGTACTGGACCGGCGATAAACCAGATCGACAAGGCTACCGCCATTTGTGGCAGCTGTTCGGTCCGTGAAGCGTGCTTGCAGTACGCATTCGAAACGAACCAAGAAGCCGGCGTGTGGGGCGGATTCGCCGAGGATGACCGCCGCCGCCTCCGCAAGCGCTGGTTGGCCGAGCGGCGCCGCGCCCGCCAGGCCAGCTAAGCAGGTTTCGCTCGGATCAGGATTCGAGCGAGCAACACCAAGAGACCCCCGGCTTCCCCGGGGGTCTCTCCCTTGCGTCTCGGAATGTGCCGCGCTCCCTCTTGCCTGCAGAACGAATCGAGCGACATGCGCGGTCGTTTCGGAAATGAGGGCGGCCGGGAGGCCGCGCAGACACGAGGAGGTGGCCGCAGGCCGCCGACGAGAAACTCGATCAGATCCTGATTTGATCGAAACCCTCTAGCCGAACCCGACCATTTTGGGCTCTTCGGCGTCGACCTGGATGAAGGCCAGCTTGTCGACCGCGATGCCGTGACGGGTCTCCTTGGTGTCGGTCACCCAAGCGAGCGGATCTTCCGCCGTCATGGCCGTACTGATGGCGGCGATGACGTCGTCAGCGTCGTCGACCTCGAGTTCGATCTCGCGCACGGACTGCAGACCGATGCGCATCGTGACTGTCTTGGCCAATGGTGCCTCCGGGATCTGTTATCGGGTGGCCGACCATGGATGATCGACGGTTCAAGACACTAGCGAATGACCAGCTCGGGATGGATGCGTAGCCGGGGCTTGCGGGCTTCGACCTCCTTGGCGAGAGAGCGGAACGCCTCTGCGGCAGCTCCAGTCGGATCAGACTCCAGCGCCGGGACTCCAACGTCGGCGCCCTCGCGCAGCGACACGACCAAGGGTATTTGCGCCAGCAGCGGCACTCCGAGGTCGTCTGCGAGAGCCCGACCGCCTCCGGAGCCGAATATCGGATAGCGCTTGCCGTCGTCACCGGTGAACCACGACATGTTCTCGACGACGCCGATCACCTCCTGGTCCACCTTGGCGGCCATGAGCCCGGCCCGCTTGGCGACGCGCTGGGCGGTTGGCTGCGGCGTCGTGACGACAATCGATTCGGCTCGTGGGAGAAACTGCGACATGGAGATGGCGACGTCACCGGTGCCCGGCGGCATGTCGATCAGCAGGTAGTCGGGATCACCCCAGTGAACGTCGGCGAGAAACTGCTCGAGCGCCTTGTGGAGCATCGGGCCGCGCCAGATGACGGCCTGGTCCGGTTTGACGAAGTAGTCCATCGACATGACCGCCACGCCGTACGCCTCCGGCGGGAGCAACGTCTCGTCGATCACCGTCGGGTTGCGATCGATGCCGAGCATCTTCGGAATGGAGAAGCCCCAGACGTCGGCGTCGATGACTCCGACCCTCTTGCCCATCGCGGCGAGAGCGACAGCGAGATTGGCCGTCACCGAAGACTTGCCGACACCGCCCTTGCCGGAACCGACGGTGAGGACTCGGGTCTTCGAGCCCGGCTTGCCGACGGTGATCTCGCGGCCGGCTCCCCCCCGGATCCTGCGCATGAGCGCCGCCCGCTCCTCGTCGGTCATCGTCATGAATTCGATGTCCACGGACGTGACCCCGGCCACGGCCTTGGCGGCGGCGGTGATGTCGTCCGAGAGCTTGTCCTTCAAGGGACATCCGGGAATCGTCAGCGCCACCAGCACCCGCACCGAGCCATCAGCTGCGACATCGAGCTCGCGGAGCATTTCGAGCTCTTTGAGCGAAAGATGAATCTCGGGGTCTTCCACCAGCTCGATGGCTGCCCGAACCGCACCGGCGTCTGCCAATTCAATCTCCTATCTACGTAGTGGATAGAAACTATAGTTAGGCAGACAATCGTCGAATCCACGGGACGGTTACAGCGGCAAGGCAGCGCATGAGGCATGAGGCGTTCGATCGGCAAGTCGAGGATCTTGCTTCGTCTTTGGGCGATGCGACCCGGCGCGGGATCTACCTCTCGATCCAGCAGTCTCCTGAGGCGATGACGACCTCCCAGATCGCGGAGCTCTTCGAAATCCACCCCAACGTGGCCCGCCACCATCTCCATCGATTGGTGGACGACGGGTACCTGAGTGTCACGGAGCGGCGGCGGACGGGGAAACAGGGGCCCGGCGCCGGCCGCCCGGCGAAGCACTACGAGGCGACGACCAAGGAGGTGCAGCTGCAGTTCCCGGATCGCCGCTACGACTTGCTCGCCGAGCTGCTGGTGCGGGTCATCGATCGGATAGCCCCCGAGGATGCGTCGGCAGCTGCCGAGGAAGTGGGCCGGGAGATGGGGGTGACCCTGGTGGATTTGGAAGATTTGCTGCCCCAGGCGGATTATATCACGCTGCATACGGCCGTTACCCCCGAAACCACCCAAATGATCAACGCCGACACCCTCAGCCAGATGAAAGACAACGTCATCCTCATCAACGTAGCGCGGGGCAAGCTGATTGACGAGCCGGCGCTGGTCGCCGCCCTGCAAAGTGGTAAAGTCAAAGTAGCCGGGCTAGACGTTTTCAGCAGCGAGCCGCCGCAAGATAACCCGCTCATCGGCCTGCCCAACGTGCTGCA
>CAMYJM010000401.1 GCA_947258635.1 uncultured Acidimicrobiaceae bacterium | reverse complement strand
CCGCCGGCATCGGGCGATCGAAGAGATCGCCGCTGTGAAGCACCAGATCGACCTCTTCGCGCGCCGCAATAGCGGCGACTTCAGCAATGACCTCGACGTACTCGTCGCTGCGATCGAAGCGCCCGACTCGTTTGCCGACATGCCAGTCGGAGGTGTGGAGAGCCTTCACCGGTTACAGGCCGTCGAAGGGGTCGGTCGCGGATACGTCGACCTCTTCTTTGCGTGTTGCCCACGGCGGGAATGGGAAATCGACGACGAGCGGAACCGGAATCGAGGGCTGGCTGATGACCATGGTCCCCGGTTTGAGCAGCCGGGCGCGCGCCCTGGTCGAGGGAAGCATCCAGCCGTACTCGGAGCGTTCCGCTTCGGCGGCGTCGAGACGACCGGCCACCCGGATCGCCGCGTTCTCCATGACCTCTTGGGCCACCCGGGAAGCCGTCTGCTGGGCGCCGACGAGCAACACCCCGAGGGAGCGGCCCCGCTGGGCGATGTCGATGAGCATATCCTTCAGAGAACTCGTGCCCTCCCGTGGGGCGTACTTGTTGAGCTCGTCGAGGACGACAACCGACAGTGGCAAGCGCTGCCCGGTGCGCTCCTTCTCGGCAAACGTCTCGGCGAGCAGGGCCCCGACGACGAAACGCTGACCGAGGTCGTGGAGCGTCTGGATCGCCACGACCGACACCTGAGCGGCCGACCGGTCGATGAGGCGGCTCTCGCCGGCCCGCACCAGATGGCCGAGGCGGTGGGACGCGGCGTGGAGCCGGCGCATGAAGGCCGACACCGTGCCGGCCTGCGTGCGTCCCGTCCAGCGCCGTTCGGGCTCACCGTCTTCGGGGTCGACGAACTCCTCGAGCTGCTCCACGAGCCCGCGCAAGTCGCGGATCACGGCCTCGCCCTGATGCGGAGTCACCTGGTCGCCGGGGCGGTGACCCTCCATCGGATCGCGCAGGACGACGGCGCCGGGCTCGCCCGCCACATCGACTGCGTAGCGCCGCAGCTGGGCGCGCACCCGCTCTTCGATGAACGGGATCTGGTTGCGGGAGTCGTTGGCATCGGTGAAGAGGAAGCGCAGCAAACCGTTGTCGATGAACTCGCGGGGCGTCCACGTGAACGCGGCGACGTTCTCCTGGCGACCGCCCGTGTCGGGAAGGACCACGTCGCCGGAGTGCGACCGCGGGGGTGCCCAGAACGAGACCGACGGGAATGGTTCCGGCTCGACGCCGAGGCGCTGCCACTGCTCGCGGGCGGCCTCGTCGAAGTACCTGTTCGGCTTGTCGAGCCACAACAGGTCCTCGCCCTTCACGTTGAACACGAGGACACGCAGGTTGGCGGCGCCCTCCCCGAGAATGTCGGGGCGGCTCGACAGCAGCCTGAGGAAGAACAGGGCGAAGGAGGTCTTGGTGGCGACGCCGCTGATGCCGGAGATCGACATGTGCCCTCCCTTGCGCCCGTCGAAGAAGTCGAGGTCCACGTACATGGGCGACCCGTCGCGGCCAACTCCGACCGGGAGCGGTCGGCCCATCTCGTCGACGTACAACGCCTTGTCGCGGGCGATCCCGGTGGCCCGCTCTACCGGTTCGCCCGGGTCGGGGGACACCCAGACTTCGGGATCGACTCGGGTGACGGCGACCCGGGCGGTGCGGACTTTCCCGCCCGGCATGGTGCCTTCTCCCGCGATGCGGCGGGTATCGCTCTCATAGGTGGCACCTTCGAAGATGGCTTCGGATTCGGTGACCACTCCGTAGGTGCGGACCTCGCCACGCTTGGGAACCTCGGTGTGGACAACCACGAGATCGTCGAGCTGGAGGTACTCGTCGTCTTCGAGCAGCACCCGGAACTCGCTGGTGGTCGTGTGCTAGGTGCCCAGCCCACCACCCACTTCCGGGTGCGCCGCTTTGTCTTGCTTTGATGTCATCAAACCACCCCGGCTGCTTGGGGACGCATGATGGCGGACCGCAGCGACCGATACACGTATCCCGGGTCGCCCAGGCGGCGCCGCAGCTCCCGCTCCAGCGAGCCAATCGGGACCAGGTTCTGGGGAGCCCGGGGATCGATATGGCTCTCGGAGGCGACCGCGGGGATCAGTGCCGTCGTCCGGGCGGCAATCGCCGCGGCCCGCGACCGCTCCAGAGCGGCCGATACCTCGCCGCGTACTACCCCCGTCCACGAGTGGCCCCCGGCCACGTCGGCGATGCGGAAATACCACGAGTACCGTTCGTAGGCGCCTCCCTTGCCGATGAGGAACAGCGGGGTGCGTTCTCCCGAGGTGAGCCTGCCGATGACCTCAGAACGATCCGCCGAGAGGTACGGAGCCCGGTGGCTCTTGATGAACCCGACTTTGTCGGTGGCCGCCATATCGTTGATCGGTCCGTCGCTAACGACGAACAACCCACCCTTGGCCAGCTCTTCGGACAGCTCGCCTTCGGCGCGCCGCATTGCGCCGTGAAACCTCGTTATCAGTGCTGCCGGGTCGGCATCGGGTACCGATTCCGCGCGGTACGAAAGCTCCGGCGAGACGACCGGGATGGGGGCACCCTGGCCTTCGGCGAATACGGCAAGCCGGCCCACCCGGACATCGGTCACCTCGGAGCGCGGAATCGTGCGATCCCAGACCACGGCACCGACCGCATAGCTCCCACAGATCCCGGGAATCGGAGCTGGCGCCGCATCGAGCGTGAGCCGGGCGTCGACCCGGCGGACTCCGTCGACGAAGGCGAGCTTGTCGATACCGTCGTCAACTCCCGCAATGGGCTCCCACCTGCCGGAGACCTCAACCGACTCGTCCACCCGCTCGGGCTGGGCGAGCGAGGCATCCGATTCGAAGGGCGATCCGTAGTCCGGTGCCCAGCTCTCGACGAACAATTGCGCCATGGCGCGACTGTAACGGGACCGGGTGACAGATTCGTGTCAAGGTTTGGGATATCCCGTATCACTCGTCTCGTTTCACGAATGTCGCCATTAGGTGATACGAGCTGCGTCGCTAGGAGCTTGCTGAGTAATCACTGTGGATGGATCTGCGGAATCTCATCGTTATCTGCCACAGTCCGGCGAGCGAAGGAGTATCAGTAGATACTTCGAG
>CAMYJM010000400.1 GCA_947258635.1 uncultured Acidimicrobiaceae bacterium | reverse complement strand
CCATGGGAAAGGCGGCGCCGCCTCTCCCCCGGATCCCGGACCGCTTGACCTCTTCGATGATCCGCGCCGGTCCCATCTCCAGAGCCTTGCTGAGCGCGCCGTAGCCTCCGGCGGCCCGATAATCGTCGAGGCTGTAGGGGTCGATAGCACCGACCCGGTGCAGCAGGCGCAGGTCCGCCGCGCCGCGCTCGCTCTGTGGAATCCCGTAGTGACCCGGTGTGGGGTCGATGAGCGGTGCCCCCGCCAGTACGGCGATGACGCTCTGCGGGGTGGCTCCCCAGAGGCTGAGGTCAGAGTCGCCGGCACGCTGCACGAGCACTGCCGGCGAGCGATCGCATTGCCCGAGGCACGGGCTGGGCACGACGTCGTCGCGCCCCGCGAGCGCGGCGAGGAGTTCCCGGCCGCCGCGGGTCCGGCACGAGACGTCTTCGCACACATGGGCGACCCGGGCCGGCCTTTCCTCCAGGGCGAGCAACGCATAGAACGAGGCGACGCCGTGAGCCTCGGCGGGCGGGACCGACAGTCGCTCGCACACGTAGTTGAGGGCGCCGCGGCTCACCCACCCGATCGCACCTTGGACGGCCTGGAGCGCCGGCAGAAGAAGGTGGCGGGTGCCCTCGGCACCGTGGAATCCGCCGTAGGCGACGTGATGATCGACCGTGGAGCGGGCACCGCCGGCCCATCCGGATTGGGGGAAACCCAGGAACTCGTCCACCGCAGCCCGTTCGGATGCGGTCGGTGCTGCTGACATGAGGTGAAGGTCTATCGGGGCCCCTATCTCTGATGTGAATCAATCAGCCTACGCGAATCGGCCTTACGCGACCGGCTCGATGCTCACCGCCGTAGCTTTGAACTCGGCGGTCCCGGATTTGGGGTCCCAGGCATCGACAGTCAGCACGTTGACGTCGGCTGCCTCCGGGGTGTGGATAGCCATGAAAGCGAGCCCGGGCCGGAGGTTCTCTTCGAAGCGCACCGGGACCTCGATGGCGCCCCGCCGCGAGCTCACCCGCACCACCTCGCCCTCGGCGAGACCGAGCCCCTGCCCGTCTTCAGGCGCCACCTCGATCCACCCTCCGGCCCGGATCGGCGATCCGTAGCCTCCCGACTGGACGCCCGTGTTGTAGGAGTCGAGCCGGCGGCCGGTGGTCAATCGGATCGGGAACTCATCGGTCAACTCGTCGACCGGCGGCGCCCACTCGGTGGGAATGAACGGAACGGCTTCGCGCGATCGGGGATCGTCCCAGAGGTCACCGTGGAGGAACTGCGTTCCCGGGTGGTCCAGGTCGGGACAGGGCCATTGGATGCCGCCCAGCGCCTCCAGCCGGGCGTACGACATGCCGCCGTGCATCGGAGACAGGCTTCTCAGCTCATCCCAAAGCTCCTCGGCCGGCGGCGTCCCCCAGTCGTGTCCCAGCCGGCCGGCGAGCAGAGACAGGATCTCGAGATCGTCCTTGGCGGCGCCCGGCGGGTCGAGAGCTTTACGCACCAGCTGCACCCGGCGCTCACTGGATGTGACGGTGCCGTCGCTCTCTGCCCAGCCGACCGCCGCTGGCAGCACGACGTCGGCCATCTCGGCGGTCTTCGTCATGAAGATGTCCTGAACCAGGAGGAATTCGAGTCCGTCGAGCAGTTCCCGGGTTCGCTGGACGTCGGCCTCGGAATCAGCCGGGTTCTCGCCGAGCACGAACAGCGACCGGAGCTCCTTACGCTCCATTGCCTCGAACATCAGTGAGAGGTGGAGCCCCGGCTCGGCCGGCACGGCGGTGCCCCATTGCGCCTCGAACTTGCCCCGCGCCTCATCGTCGGCCACGTCCTGGAAGCCGGGGAGCTTGTCCGGAAGTGCCCCCATGTCGCCGCCCCCCTGAACGTTGTTCTGCCCGCGCAGCGGGACGAGACCGGAGCCGTAGCGGCCGACGTGGCCCGTCAGCAGTGCCAGGTTGATCAGGGCCAGGACGTTGTCCGTGGCGTTGTGATGCTCCGTTATCCCCAGCGTCCAACAGAGCTGGGCAGTCTCGGCCGTCGCATAGTCGTGCGCCAGCGAACGGATCGCGGCGGCGGGGACGCCGGTGACTTGTTCGGCGCGCTCGAGCGTCCACTCGTCGACGGCGGCGGCATATGCCTCGAAGCCGCTGGTGGCGTGGGTGATGAAGGAGTCGTTGGCGAGCCCGGCGGCGATGATCTCGCGGCCGACGGCATTGGCCAGCGCGATGTCCGAACCGACGTCGATGCCGAGCCAAACGTCGGCCCACTGTGCCGAGGTGGTGCGCCGCGGGTCGACCGCATACATCTTGGCGCCGTTGCGGACGCCCTTGAGGAGGTGATGGAAAAAGATAGGGTGGGCCTCACGCGCGTTGGAGCCCCACAGCACGACGAGGTCGGCGGTCTCGATCTCCTCGTACGAGGAAGTCCCGCCCCCGGCTCCGAACACTGCCGCCAGACCGGCGACGCTGGGAGCGTGTCAGGTGCGGTTGCAGCTGTCGATGTTGTTGCTGCCCATGGCCACCCGGGCGAACTTCTGGGCCAGGAAGTTCAGTTCGTTGGTCGCCTTCGAGCAACTGAACATTCCCCAGGTAACGCCGCGGTTGGCGGCGAGCCCGGCCGCGGCAGCGTCGAGGGCTTCGTCCCATGTCGCCGGTTCGAGCGAGCCGTTGCGGCGCACGTGAGGAGTTGTGAGCCGCGGTCGACGTCGTGCCATGCCATCACCTCCCTTCGGGCGGGCAGCCTACCGCCCGGCCAGGCTCTACGACGGGTGATTCAGGGGCCGCACCGGCGCCGACGGCCGGCGTATTGGTGGCTCCTACCCGGAGCGATCGGTCGGAGCCACGCGTTCCAGGACAAACACAGCGCGTTCGCCGGTGGCGGCAAAGTGTGCCCCAAAGGCCGGCCACACATCGACAAGGGCGGGCCACCATCGCGCGATGCCGTGGCCGTCGAGCTCTTCTGCGCTTACACGGAAGGTCTCGCCGCGGACCTTGATCCTGCCGCTCCGGGCAGCTCGCAGATTGAGAACCCACGGGTTCCTGCGTTCGCCGGCTGGGCGGGCGTTGGCGACGATGTATCGGTCACCTTCGCTTACGTAGACG
>CAMYJM010000399.1 GCA_947258635.1 uncultured Acidimicrobiaceae bacterium | reverse complement strand
AGTGATCAGGTCGACGCCGCCGCCGATGCAGTACCCGTGAATTACCGCGATCACCGGTTGCGGGCAGCCGGCGAGGGAGCTGAAGGCTTGTTGCATCTGCTTGATCGTGCGATGCAGCTCGCGGCGGGCGGCAACGTCGGTGAGGGTGGTCCCGAACATCGGGGCGAATGCCATGAGGTCGATACCGGCGGTGAAAGCCGGGCCCCGGCCGGCGACGACGATCACTCTGACCGAATCGTCGCCTCCGACCGCTTCGACGATGGCCGGGAAGTCCGTCCAGAAGGCCGGAGCCATGGCGTTGAGCTTGTCCGGACGGTCGAGCCACACGGTTGCAATGTGGTCGGCGATCTCAACTGAGACGACATCTGATTCCGGGATCGTGGTCATTCGTCCTCCTGGTCATTGCGCCTGGCGGCGAGAGTCTGCGCTTCGATTGCGGTGACGTCGGCCGGAGTGTCCACGCTGCGCCACGAGCGGCCGTCTTCGCCCCATTCCATCCATTCATCACGTTCTATGTAGCGAACGTTGACGTACGAAAACAAGTCGCGAATCGAGGCGTCGGGGTTGACGGCCGCGACGCGGCGCAGCGCGGGCAGGCACGTGGCCCGATAGAGGGCGCAGGTCACTTGGAGGTGCCCGGCCGCTCGAGGCACAACGGCGTCGTGGGTGGGGATCGCCAGGAGATGCTCGACAGTCTCCACCCGGAGGAGCGGCTGGTCGACTGCAACCATGACGATGGGACGGTTGCCGCCATGTTCGAGCGCAGCCGCCAGCCCGGCAAGCGGTCCACGGATGTTCACCGGGTCGGCGATGTTTTCGTATCCGGGCACCCGGTCGGGGCCACCGACCGTCACGACGTCCAAGCCGGCCCGCTCCAGGGCGGCGGCGACCCATCCGACCATCGGGATGCCGGCCACTTCCACGAGCGCTTTGTCCGCTCCCATCCGCCTGCTGCTACCCCCGATGAGGATCGCCCCGACTGCGTTTGATGCCATCGGCAGAGGTTAGAGGGCGGGGTTGCGCCCAGCCGGCGTGCGTTCCGGGACGGCCGGCGGCGGCCGGTTGCGCTGGGCTGCCATTCGCCCCCGCTCCGCCGTAATGTGGGGTAGTCGGCCCTTGGAGATATGTGGCGAAAGACCCAAAGACCGCTTCTTCTGAGGAGATGCTCAAGCGCGCCTGGCGCGACGTCGGTACGGCCGAGCCGCAACCACGCGGTCGGCGGAGCAGCTCGGCGAGCGGGGCCATGGCGTCTTCGGCAAACGTTTCGTCGACTGCGTCGACGGAGGAGCGGACGCTGGCCGCGGAGGAGATCGCCCGCCTGCTCCGCGAGGAAGCATTGCACCGTGAGCCGTCGAGCCGAGCCCCGGAACCGCCACGCCCGCGCCGCGCCGCACCGAGCGAGCTCCCGCCGCCGCGGCCGCGCCGTACCGCGCCGATCGAGGTGCCACCGTCGCGTCAGGTGCCTTCGCCGCGCCCACCGCCGCCCCCGCCGCGGCTGCCGCAGCCCGCTGGACCCGAGACCGGGCCGTTGCCTCCCGTCGGCGGCTCGGGGCGGCGGCCCACGTGGCTCATCTTCGCCCTCATTGCGGTGGTGCTGTCCATCTTCGGCAGGTTCGCCGAAGATGTCTCGACGGGACCCGATGACGACTCTGGGATTGTTCCGGCCACCACTGCACCGTTCGACCTGGACGCGGCGACGGTAGTGGGTGGAAGCGCGCTGGAGCCGGGGACGTGCATCGTATGGCTGGAACCGGGCGACAATGCCGTGCTCGGGCCGGTCCCGTGCGATGAGTCGCACCAGTACGAGGTGTTCGCCACCGTCGATGTAGCCCCATCAACGGCTTCCTTTCCGGGGCCGGGCGAGGTCAACGACCTTGGGTACGACGCCTGCCTTGGTGAATTCTTCGAGTATGTGGGTGAGGACTACGAAGACTCACCTTGGCACCTCCAGATGCTCCTGCCGACTGAGGAAGATTGGGTCGAAGCAGGCGGTCGTTCTGCGAGCTGCCTCGTGTACCTGCCTGGTGCAGACGGGCCGCAGTATTGGGAGGGCACGGCGCGCGGCAGTGGCGGTGCCTCGACCTAGGGCCCCGGCCGGTTCACTCGAGACGCGCCGACCCGGCCCCGGATGTGATCGTCCCGATGACGTGGGTTGCGACCCCGAGAGCTTGCCGGGCCGCCGTCACGTCCGCGGGATTCACGACGGCGATGAAGCCGATGCCCATGTTGAACGTCGTGAACATGTCCGCCTCGGCGATCCCGCCAATGTCGGCCACCTCGGCAAAGACCGGCGGGCGGGGCCAGGAGCCTTTGTCGATCACCGCGTCGACGGTTTCCGGCAGCACCCTTGCCAGGTTCGAGGTGATGCCGCCGCCGGTGACGTGGGCCATGGCGGCGACCGGCACCGCGGCGAGCAAGCGCTGAATCGCCGGCGAATAGACCACCGAGGGGGCGAGCAGGACCTCGGCGGCGCTTCCTTCCGCCAGCGGGTTGTCCAGCCCGATGCGAGTCAGCACCGCGGAGCGCACTAATGAGAAGCCGTTGGAGCGGAGGTTGGGGCTCGCCAGGCCGATGATCGCCTGGCCCGGTACAACGTTCGTCCCATCGACCACCCGGTCCGCCTCGACGACACCGACGACCGCTCCGGCCAGGTCGAATTCGTTGGCTTCCATCACACCGGGGTGCTCGGCCGTCTCCCCGCCGAGTAGGGCGATTTCCGCCTCACGGCAGGCCAGGGCGACCGAAGTCACGATCCGCTCAACTCTCTCAGGGTTGATCTCGCCGACGGCCAGGTAGTCGGTCATTGCAATGGGTCGAGCTCCGGCCGCGGCGAGATCGTCGGCGCACATGGCGACGAGGTCCCAGCCCAGGCCGTCGAGGCGATCGGCCCGGCGTGCCACCTCGGCCTTGGTGCCGACGCCGTCGGTTGACATCATCAGCACCGGATCCGTCATGCCTCGGGGCACTCGGATTCCGGCTGCGAACCCCCCAAACCGGCCAATGACGTCGTCGCCCCAGGTTGCCGTCACCGGGCCGTCGATGCGCTCGACCGCCCGGTCGGCCGCCTCCAGATCGACCGCTCGAGAAGGAACTTGTCACCGGTTGTCGGTACGTCCGTGGGATAGCGTCCCGAGAGGCAGGCAGTGCAGAAGCCGTCGGCCCGAACCCCGGTGGCAGCCAGGAGGGCATCCAGTTCGAGATAAGCGAGCGAGTCGACCTCCAGGTATTCGGCTATCTCGGCGATCTCCTTGCCGGCGGCCAGCAGTGTCGCGCGATCGCCGGTGTCCATGCCGTAGAAGCAGGGCCACCGGTATGGCGGTGAGAGAACCCTCAGATGGATCTCGGTAGCCCCGGCCTCGCGCATCATCTGGATGAGCTGTTTGGTTGTGGAGCCGCGCACGATGGAGTCGTCGACGAGGATCACTCGCTTGCCGCTGAGGACCCCGCGCATGGCGTTGAGTTTCATCCGGACGCCGAGGTCCCGCATCGACTGGCTCGGATGGATGAAGGTTCGTCCCACGTAGCGGTTCTTGACCAGGCCATCGACGTACGGCACGCCCGAACGGGCCGCGTAGCCCTGCGCCCCGGGGATCCCGGACTCGGGAACCGGTACCACGATGTCGGCTGCGACGTGGGCCTGGTCGGCGAGGCTCACCCCCATTCGTTGACGGGCACTGTGAACCTCCTCGCCGTACAGCGTCGAGTCGGGCCGGGCGAAGTAGACGAACTCGAAGACGCACATCCGGGGCTCGGCGGCGGCGAAGGGGAAGTGGCTCCGCACGCCGTCGTCATCGATCACCACCATCTCGCCCGGGGCGACCTCGCGCACGAAATGGGCCCCGATGATGTCGAGCGCCGCCGTTTCCGAGGCGATCACCCAGCCGTCATCGTTGAAGCGTCCCAGGCACAGCGGGCGGAACCCTCGCGGATCGCGCAATCCAACCAGAGTGTTGCGATCCATGATCGCCAGCGTGAAGGCGCCGTCGAATTGGGGGGCGGCTGCGGCGATCGCTTTGGGCAGATTGCCCGACGCGGCGATCTCGTCGGCGATCAGTTGCGTCATCAGCTCGGAGTCGGTCGAGGCGGCCTGGTCCCCGAGCAAGGCGCCAAGATCTGCAGTGTTGGTGAGGTTGCCGTTGTGGGAGAGCGCGATCGAAGCGTCGCCGAGATCGCGATATGTCGGCTGGCTGTTCGCCCAGTTCGAGGACCCGGTCGTCGAGTAGCGGGTGTGGCCGATCGCCATGTCACCGG
>CAMYJM010000398.1 GCA_947258635.1 uncultured Acidimicrobiaceae bacterium | reverse complement strand
TGTCCCGGTGGTCTTCCGCCATGATCTCGCGACTATCAGCTTCCGGGAGCTACTCCGCACGCCTGGTAGGGCCAAATGGAGGACATCGTCGCCAGCAAAGCTGCCGTCCAGCGCGCCCCCTCGTTGTCTCGTGTGACAATCCACACCAGCCGATCGTCACCGGCCGCAGGGTCATCGCTGGAGAGGGCTTCCGCTTCCACACACCAGATCTCCATCAGCGGAGGCCACGGGGCCAAGTGTGTAGGGACCTCGCCCGGCCACTCCCGTATCGTCCGATTCCAGACCCCGGGATGAGACGGGAGGGATTCCCAATGCGCAATGAGCGCGGCTCTTGCGGCGTCGGGGAGTTGCGGCGGGCTCGAGCACGAGGCGAGACCGTGGCCGGCGAATAAGAGAACGGCAAACAGCAGCAGCCTGGCTGCGAGTCTCATCAAACGATCATGAGCCATCCAGGGTCCCTCGTGTGAAGCTCGACGGCTGCCGCCACTCAGCACCCTATCAACGGCGAGCCAGGCGATCCGGTTCCTCTCCGGTCGGGGCCGGGTTGTGCGGTTGTGTCGACTACAGGGAGTCGGTGTATCCGAGGAACGTTTCGCAGTGACGGCATTGGAACAGGTACCCGGTTGGCATCCCATCGCTTTGCAGCGAGCTGATGTAGCCGGCGATCTCGGCGGCGGGCCACCGGGTTGATGTGGCCAGATCGTCGCGAAGAGCCTCAGTGGCCCCGGCTGGGAATCGGGCAAGCTCGGGCGCCCCGACCGGTCCGAGGAATATGGCGGCATCGTCACAGTGCACCATCCACTGTTCCTGCTGCCAGCCGGAGAATCCGGGCGTGCGAGTCAGCACTTCGTCGGCTATCTCTTCGGAAACGTTTGCGGCCCACGGATGGCCGTCCGTGAAGCTGGCAGTCCATCGGGCGGCGGCAGTCCCGTCGGCGACGCAACCAATGCACACCACGGGGCTGTCGACCATTGCGGAGTAGACGGGACCGATGTACGCATTTCCCGAAATCCGGCCGCACACCTCGCACCGCTCGTTCGACGGCCTGACGCTTCCGGTCCCGATCGGGTCCGGGTGATATCGAAAACGGGGCACCGCATCCATTCGTCCATTGTGGCCGAAGTTCGAGACATGACCGAAACGGTGGGGCGAGTCGGCCGCTCCCAAGAGGAGCGACATCGGGAACCTCCTCAGAGGGAGAGCAATCGGGGGTCTTTCCACGGACCGGCAGACCGGGCGGCGAGATCGGCAAACGTCACACCTTCGAGGATGGTGATCGTCGCGTCCCGCACGTCCTGCCAGACGGCAAGGAGCGAGCAGCCGGCCGTCATCGGACAGGGCTCGGGTTCATGGCGGGTCGCGCACGCGATTGGCGCCAGCTGACCCTCGAACAAGCGAACGACACGCTCGAGAGTGATGTCCGCTGGTGCGCGATTCAGGCGGTAGCCACCGCTGGGCCCCCGCTCCGAGCGGACCAATCCGGCGTTCCGCATGATCGGCAGGACCTGTTCGAGGACCGTTTTGGGGACGGCGCAGCGCTCGGCAAGGTCGCCGATCTTGATTGACTCATCACCGTGGAGCGACAGTACGAGGATCGCCCGTGTCGCATAGTCCGTCCGCTTGGATATCCACATTCGGCCGCTCCCTGATTGGCTCTTGACTGTGCTGCTCGCCTGTCGTACGGTCCTCCTCTAAACAATTATCGACAATGTTGACTCATATTGTCAAGATTCGCCGATTGACTCACTTGGAAAGGGATCCCGGGTGACGGGTTGTCTCATGTTGGCGGTCGTCGGGCTCGTCGCCCAGCTCGTGGACGGGTCGCTGGGTATGGCATACGGCGTCACGTCCACCAGCCTCCTCCTGGCCACGGGTCTCACCCCGGCGGCTGCTTCAGCCAGCGTTCACCTGGCGGAAGTTGGTACGACGTTCGTCTCCGGTGTCGCCCACTGGCGATTCGGCAACGTCGACCGGCGCGTGCTCTATCGGATCGCCATTCCCGGAGCGCTGGGTGCCTTCAGCGGTGCCGTGTTCCTCAGCTCGGTTTCTCTGGCGGCGGCCAAACCAATCACGAGCACCGTGCTGCTGGTGCTCGGCATATATGTCATAACCCGGTTCGTCACCCGCTCGGCCCGCCCGATCCGCGGCCGCGCCTACGTACGCGGACGGCATTTGGCGCTACTCGGCGGCGTGGCAGGCTTCATCGACGCCACGAGCGGCGGAGGTTGGGGGCCCGTTGCCACTCCAACCCTGCTGGCGACCGGCAAGATCGAGCCGCGTAAGGTGATCGGTTCGGTGAGTGCCGCGGAGTTTGCGGTCGCCGCGGCTGCCAGCTCGGGCTTTGCCGTCGGTCTCGGGATGGCGGGCGTTTCGATTTCCACGGTGGTAGCGCTTCTCGTCGGCGGGGCCGTCGCCGCCCCCATGGCTGCGCTGGTGGTTCGCCGGGTCGTTCCCGCCGTCCTGGGCGTGGGAGTCGGGGGCCTGATTGTGCTCACCAACTCGAGGACGCTGCTGCTTCACTTCGAGATGCCCCGGTCGGGTTGGGTGCTCGGCATCCTGGCCGCGCTGTGGCTTTACTCGGTCGCCCGAACTGCTCTCAGAGCTCGGTCTGAGCCGGTACCCCCGGGCGCGCCTCACGACGTCGTCGTCCTCAGAAAGGCCGTCTGACTTTCGACCTCCTCGATGGTGCCGGCGCGCTACTCGCCCTGGCGGTCGAGGAGATCGCAGGCATCGTCGGCGAGACCCTGGCCGGCTTCCCCATACAGGTTGCGAGCGACATCGACGCCGGCCTCTTCGAGTTCCCTGACCTCGTCGGCGTAAGAGGCCGAGGCGGCGATGCGCACGTCGGGAAGGAAGTCCTGCACGCGGCGTACTGCCTCCAGATTGGCATTGTGATCGCCCATGGCGAGGACGATCAGCTCGATGCCGGGGTGAAGACGGAGCCGGTCCCAGAACTCGAAGTCAAGGGCGTCACCCCGGATTGTGTTCCGCCCGGCCGCCGCATTGCGTGCCACCGTTGCGTCGTGGCGATCGACGCCGAGCACCGCTTCCGAGCGACGCCTGACCAACTCCTCATAGGCCCCGGCCCCCACCCGGCCCATCATAGGCCCCGGCCCCCACCCGGCCCATGCCGAACACGATGATTCTGGCGTCGAGCGGCTCGATCAACGCGTCGTCGGGTTGGATGGGCTCTCGTTGCAGTCTGGACAACTGATCCGACCAGCGGGCGTAGATGGTGTATCTGGCCGTGTTCAGCGGAGCCGCCAGAGCAAATGACACCGCCACGGCGACGGCCAGTGCGGACGTCCACCGCGAATCGATCAGCCCCTGGTCCACACCAATGACGGCGACGATCAGCCCGAATTCGCTGTACGTCGCCAGGGTGATCGAGGAGTGCCAGGCAGTGCGGGCGCGAAATCGGAAGCGCGTCAACAGCCAGCCGAACCCGGTCGCCTTCAGGGGCAGAACCAACAAGGCCACCACGGCAACACCAAGTGCCGCCGCCCCCGGAGCGCCGTCGAGGCCAATTGAGAGGAAGAATCCGATGAGCAATATGTCCTTGAATCCCAGCAGGGTCTCGGCCAACTCGGGGGCCCGGCGGTGGCCCGCCAGCGTGAGTCCGACCACCAGGGCACCGAGATCCGGTTTCAGGCCCACCTGGTCGAACGACTCGGCACCGACCCCAATAGCCAGCGCCAGGCCCAGCAGTATCAACAGCTCCCCGTGGCCGCTCCGATCGAGGAGCCAGCCGTACACGGGCCGGGCGGCCACCACAGCCAGGACTACGGGCACCGCCCACAACGACGGCGTCGCATCGACGGCTACGGTCAGGAAGGCAACGGCGAAGATGTCCTGGACGATCAGAATCCCGACGGCAATGCGCCCCTGCAAGGAAGCTGCCTCGTTGCGCTCCTCGAGAGCTTTCACCGCAAACACCGTGCTCGAGAAAGAGAACGCGAAACCGACGAGAGCCGCTTGGCCGAGGGACAGCTCCGATGTGAGCGGCAGGCCGAGTGCGCCCACACCCAGGAGCACCGCCCCGATGATCGCCGTGGAAACTGCGAGATGGATGGTGGCGCCCCCCCACACGGCGGGACGCCCCAACGTCCGCAGCCGCAGCTTCAACCCGATACCGAACAACAGCAGAAGCACCCCGAAGTCGGCGACCAGATCGATGCCTTCCGTCGTCTCGTAGCCAAAACCGTGGAGGACGAAGCCAGCCGCCAGATAGCCGACCAGCGGCGGGAGCCGGACGACGCTAGCGCCGAAACCGAACGCGAACGCGACCACCAAGAAGGCCAGATCCATGAGCGCGAGTCACCTGATGGGGAGCCGTCATCGTAGCAACTCGGGGAGGCCCGGATATCAACCCCGGGCGGAGACGCCAGCGCCCAGCCTCCGGCTAGGGGGACGTGTCTCCGGCCTCCTCTTCTGCCTGACGCTGAGCGATCTCGGACGTGAGCTCCTGGTGAGCCCGATCTCCGGCTATGCCGACCTTCCTGGTGCCGAGGTCCTCCAGCACGTCGGCGAAACCGTACACGATCAGCGTATCGTGCTCGTGGAGGCGCGTATGACCGCGAGGGGCGCCGACGAAAGTACCGTCGGTGCGCCGGATGCCCAGGACGAGAACCCCTTCAGCGGGCAGCCGGAGATCCGCCAGTTCGTGTTCGGCCAACCAGCTGTCGGCCTCGATTCCCAGTTCGGCCACCGCGTAGTTGCTCGCCAGATCGAGGAGCTGGACATAGTCGCGCACCTCGAGCGCCGTGAACCGGCGCAGCGCCACCACGATGAGCCTGGAGAGCAGGCGGTCGATGAACCGGCTGCGAGCCGCGATGAGAATGAGAAACAACCCGACGACCAGCGTCACCACCTTGGTCGTCGCCGCGGTACCGCCCTCGTTGGCGAAACCCACAACGAGCGTGGCGATGATCGTCACGAGGCCGGCGTTGCTCACAAGCATCAGAGCCAGAACGATTCGCCGGCGTGTCGGGTGGTTCACGACGAGTTCGGACTCGGTGGTAGTGAATCCGACCCCGGTGAGAGCGGCGCGTGATTGAAAATGGGCTACCTCGGTGGAGAGCCCGGTGGCGGTGAGCGCAATTGTCCCGACGCGATTGATGATCAAGGTCATCGCGACCACGACGAGCAAAGTCCCGATGGCGATCAAACGTCCCGCTCCTACTACTAGCAGTTAGGCGCCAAGAGTAGAACGGGTGAGTGGGGCGCGCGCCCAAGTCGTTGCCCGGGGCCATTCCAACCAGTGACGCGGCTACAGAGGCTCTGGCGTGGCCTCATACAGCCGCAAGTGGCAGCCGTCCTCCGCCCGGCTGGCGGCAATCATCGCCTCCATGGCGGGGCGCGCCGCCGCGAGCGCTCCGTGCGGGATACGGATGGTTCCCTCGATCACGATCATGGGGCCAGCCTACCCGGGGGACCGGAGCCCTGGTCCAGCCTCCGGGCGAGCTAGGCGTCCCTGAAGCCCTCTGCGGGTGGGGAGACTTCCGGATCCGTGGTGAACTGGCGCCCGGCCAGGTCGGCATAGAGGCCACCCAAGGCGGACAGTGACTCGTGGGTGCCCTCTTCGACGATGCGGCCCTCGTCGAGAACGAGGATCCGGTCGGCGGCGCGCACGGTGCTCAGCCTGTGGGCGATGACGAACGTCGTTCTGCCCTCCATCAACACGCCCAGAGCGTCTTGGACGACCGCTTCGGACTCCGAGTCGAGGGCGCTGGTGGCCTCGTCGAGGATGAGTATCCGGGGGTCCTTCAGCAAAGCGCGGGCGATCGCCACCCGCTGCCGCTGGCCGCCCGAGAGCTTGACGCCCCTCTCACCGACCAAAGTGTCGTAGCCGTCCGGAAACGCCGAGATGAACTCGTGGGCATTGGCAGCCTTCGCAGCCGCCACGACGGCCTCGGGACTCGCGGTCGCGTCTCCCATCAGGACGTTCTCAGTGATCGAGCCCGAGAAGAGGTGCGTGTCCTGTGGCACCGCCGCCATGTGGGAGCGCAACTCGTCGACGCGGACGCTCCGGATGTCGACGCCGTCGACGGAGATCGAGCCCTCCGTCGGGTCGAAGAACCTGGCGATCAGCTGGACGAGTGTCGATTTCCCCGCTCCGCTCGGGCCAACGAGAGCGATCACCTCTCCGGGGGCCGCCTTGAGCGTCACATCGGTCAGCACGTCGGCGGTGCGGTCGGAGTAGGCAAACGAGACGTGTTCGAATACCACAGTCCCGGAGACCTCGCCCAGCTCAACCGGTTCCATCGGGTCTCGGATGTCGCTCACCTCGTCGAGCATCTCGAAGATCCGCCGCGTCGAGCCCAGCGCCTCCTGCAACTGCCCGTAGAGGCCGCTGAATGTGCCGATGGCTCCGGCCACGGTGAAGGTGTAGAGCAGGAAAGTGACGATATCTCCACCAGAGAGCTCACCGGAGAGAACCAGCCTACCTCCGAACCATAGAACGAGCGAGATTGTGGCAAACACCGAGAATTGGACCGCGGGAACAAAGAGCGCCCGCAGGCGGGCGCGCCGCAGCGCCAGCTTGTACGACTCGGCGATGGAACCCGAGTAGCGGTCGACCAGGGTCCGTTCCGCGCCGAACCACTGGACGACCCGGATCCCGGCGATTGCCTCTTCGGCAACGGCATTGGCCTCAGCAACCTGATCCTGGAAGGCGACAGAGAGCCTTTCGAGCCG
Source organism: uncultured Acidimicrobiaceae bacterium (assembly GCA_947258635.1). Classification (GTDB taxonomy): domain Bacteria; phylum Actinomycetota; class Acidimicrobiia; order Spongiisociales; family UBA5794; genus JAHEJX01. The sequence goes on along the minus strand of CAMYJM010000398.1, from coordinate 1,330 downwards.
CTTTCCGAAGTAGCGAGCGGCCCCGATCAGCAAAGGCAGCACGACCAATACGGTCGCCGAGAGCTTGGCGCTGATCACAAACAGCATCACCGTGCCGCCGACGAGGGTCAGCGCCTGGCTGGCGACCTGGGCGACGGACTGGCTGACCGTCGCCTGGACCACGGCGACGTCCGACGTCAATCGTGAAGTGATCTCGCCCGTCTTGCGGGACTCGAAGAACTTGACGGACAGGAGCATCAGGTGGCTGTAGAGCCGGGTGCGGATGTCGGCGACGACCCCCTCCCCCGTCGCCGCGAGTTGGTACTGCTTGATGTAGTTGAAAACGGCCTGGACGGCGAAGACTCCGAGGAGGAGCAGGGCAATGCGATTGAGCGTCGAGGGATCTCCGGCCGCGCTGTCGAGAAGCGCCGAGTCCACCAAGCGCCCGATGACCAGCGGGAACACGAGACCCATCGCCGAGGCGACCGCCACTGCGGCAATGGCGCCGGCGAGGCGCCACCGATAGGGCCTCATGAATTCGGTGAGCCGGCGTAGCCGGCGCAAGTCACCGATCCGCACCGGCTCCTCGGGCGGCTGGAAAGCGGCACCAAGTCGGCGGCGCCGATGTGGTGGCCGGGGGGTCATTGTGCCGGGGCGGGAGTGACCATGCCCCCTCTTCTAACAGACGCGTGTTGCTAACCGGAAGAGCGCTCGGCCGAAATGCCCTGCCGACCTCCGGCCCGTCCCCCGGGTCGTCGCGCATTGGGACGGGCCGAACGGCGGATCGCGCCGGCCGGTCAGCCGGACTCGGAGCAGATCGGGAATTCGACTCGGGTGAGGAGCTGCTCGGGCGGAACGGTCTGGGGATCGTTGAGGTAGGTCTCGCGGGGAGGTCCGGCAATCTCGTGACCGTGCTCGGAGATCCATCCCGTCAGCGTGTGGTACGCCGAGGCGATTTCCTGGTAGGGGCCACGATGCACTGTAGTTGCCATCGTCCCCCCTTCCAGCTCCCGACCGTAGACCGCGGAGTCGCCGGACACCGTGCCGCTGATCGGCACGCAGATCTCGATGCCGCCGGCCGTCTCCTCGTCGATCATGTCGTGATAGACGATCAACGGCGGGCCCGCCACCGCAACGCCCTCCCGACCGACCGCTTGCATCAGGGTTCCGAAGCCGGCGCCGATGTCGTTGCCGATGCTGCGCAGTGTTGTCTGGATCTTGGTGGCCGCAATCGGCTGCGGCGCCGCTTCTGTGATCTCGACGTCGTAGGGCATGATGACTCCGTCCTCGCGTTTGATGAGTGCTTCGAGGTATTCGAGCGCCCGCTCCTGAGTCGCCAGCCTCTCGGCCA
>CAMYJM010000397.1 GCA_947258635.1 uncultured Acidimicrobiaceae bacterium | reverse complement strand
CAATCTCACCCTCGACCCCCATCTCCCCTACGTGGGTAACTCGGCATTCACCCACAAGGCCGGTCTCCACACATCCGCGCTCGCCAGGCGACCGGACGCCTACGAGCACATGAGCCCGTCGCAGGTGGGCAACCACACCCGGGTGGTCGTCTCCGAGCTCGCCGGGCGCTCTACGGTCCTCGCCAAGGCAGAAGGGCACGGCTTCGCACTGACCGCCGAGCAAGCCGAGAGCGTGGTCGACAGGGTCAAGGATCTCGAACACCTCGGGTACCACTTCGAGGCGGCGGACGGCTCCTTCGAGCTGCTGCTACGAGAAGCCCAGGGCTGGAAGCAGGACTTCTTCGAGCTGGAGTCCTACCGCGTCTTCGTAGAGCACCACGCCGGTGAAGTACTGGCGGAGGCGACCGTGAAGGTATTCGTCGGCGACGAGCGGATCGTGACAACGCGCGAGGGCGACGGCCCGGTGAGTGCGCTGGACCGTGCCCTCCGGGCGGCGTTGATCAGCTCATATCCCGAGGTGGCGTCGATCAAGCTGATCGACTACCGGGTGCGCGACCTCGACTCCAGCGACGGCACCAGCGCCCGGGTTCGGGTACTGGCCGAGCACAGCAACGGGGACGATTCGTGGGGAACGGTCGGCGTGCACCCCAACATCATCGATGCCTCGTGGAAAGCAGTTGTCGAGGGGATCGTGCTCGGGCTGATCCTGACCCGGGGCGCCGACAACGGCGGCTAGCACGCCGGAGCCCGCAACGCTGCCTATTCGATCGTCTCGCCGAGGCGGTCGAGCAGCTCTTCGAACCGGCGCTTCAGCTCTTTGATCTCGGCGGCCAGGTCGGGGGGAGGCGCCGCAAGTTCCGTCTCACCGACGGACGGCTCGCCGCCTCCCGGGAAATCGGGTTCTGCCGGCTCCTCGGCTCGTAGCTCGCTGCCGGGTTCCTCTGCGTCGCCGGCGCCGCCCGTCAGCAGCTCCCGGTAGCGGGACTCCTTCTGGCCGGGTCGGCGCTCCAGACGTTGGACGAGTTGCCGCCCGGCCAAACCGACGAGGACCTCCTCGAGCTGCGGCAAGCTGACGAATTCGACATACCGGCCCGTGCGCTGCCGCAGCTCCCCCGGAGTTTGCGGGCCGCGCAGCATGAGGACCGCCAGCAACGCCGCCTCCTGCCGGCTCGCCTCCAGCTCCTCATCGAGCGCCTGGCGGTACTTCACCACCCGGTCGCCGGGCCGATGCACCATCTTGGCCAACCCGTCGTCGGCCAGGCCCCGCAGGATCAGCTCGACCTCATCCTCGCTGAACTCGACGATCGGATTGCGGTTCGAGACCTGGTTGCAGGCCACCACCACCGCGTTGAGAGACATCGGGTAGTTGGCAGGCGTCGTCATCGCCTTTTCCATCATCACCCCGAGGACCCGCCCCTGCTCAGAACTCAGCTTCATCTCAGAGACCTTGATCGACGCTCGGGTTGCGCAACTCTTCGATGTCTTCGTGGCGATGCTTGACGATCGGGAGGATGCCCTTGTGCGTCAGAATGTAGAACTGGTTGGCCTTGACGCCTGCCACCACCTTGGCGGCGATGTCGGCGGCGGTGAGCCGCCCCCGTTCGGCGAGCTTCACCATCATCGGACGGACCAGCTCGGCCACCTTGCCCTCCGGCGACTCGGCGCCGGGCCGGTAGCGGTCGGCTTCGAAGATCCGGGTCTGGACCCATGCCGGAGCCAGGACGGACACTCCCACGGTCGATTCGAGAATTTGCAGCTCGTAGAAGAGCGATTCGGAGAGCGCGATGACACCGAACTTGGCGGCGTTGTAGGCGCTCATCCCCGGTTGGGACAGCAGCCCTGACACCGAGGCAGTGTTGACGATATGCCCGTCGCCGTGCTCCACCAGGTGGGGCAGGAAAGCCTTCACGCCGTGGACGACCCCCATCAGGTCGACGTCGATCACCCACCGCCAGTCGGAGACGCTCATCTCGAGCATCCCGCCGAAGCCGGCGACTCCGGCGTTGTTGCACACGACGTTGACTCGCCCATAGCGGTCGATGGCGGCGGCTGCCAACGCCCCCATGTCCTCGAAACTGGTCACGTCGGCGCGCTGGATCATGACATCGCCGTCGATGCCGGCGGCCGCTGTCTGCAGCGCCCCTTCATCGATATCGGCCAGAACCACCGCCATGCCCTCGGCGGCGAACTTGTGGCCCATCGCCAGCCCGAACCCGCTGCCACCGCCGGTGACGACGGCGACCTTCCCGGCCAGTTCCTGCATCACATCCTTCCGTAGTTGCCGCAAACTATCACGGCAGTCGACGCCCCCGATCACGACGGATCGACCGCATCCTCCCAGCAGCAATAATCGCCTCATGAGCAAACCACTTGACGCCACCACGCTGTGGCAAATGAGCCGGGTCGGCCAGCCGGTGCCGTTTCCCGATGGGAGCGCCGCTGTAGTCCCCGTCACGAGATACGACCTCGATACGAACAAGCCGACGACGCTGCTTTACCGGATCACAGCCGAGGGCGAGACCGCGGCGTTGACCACCCGTGACGCCACCCATCCCTCGCTGAGCCCCGACGGCACCACCCTCGCCTTCGCCCGGGCCGGCAAGGACGAGACGCGCGGCAAGCAGCTCCACCTGATGCCGCTCGGTGGCGGGGAGGCCCGCTGCCTCACCGACCTGCCGCTCGGCGTCGCCGAATCGAAGTGGCTCCCCGACGGCTCCGGCCTCATCGTCGCCGTGCCGCTGCTCCGCGGTTGCGGCACGGTTGCCGAGACCGAAACCGAGCTCGAAGCTCGCAGGGAGCGCCATGAGTCAGCGATCGTGACCGAGGACCGGGTGTACCGCTTCTGGAAGCGCTGGCTGGCCGACGGCCGCACCCACCATCTCTTCCACGTCGACGCCGCCACCGGCACCGCCACTGATCTCACGCCGGGCCTCGATCGACTCATGTCGAGCGAAGCGGACCCCGTCGGCTCCTTCGACATCAGCCCCGACGGCAATCAGATCGCGCTTTCGCTCGAGATGCCGCTGGAGGGACGACCCTTCCTCCAGTTCGCCATCCACACGGTGCCGACGGCCGGAGGCAAACCGGCCCAGCTGACGGCCGAGCTGCCCGCGCAGCAGCGTCGTCCCCGCT
>CAMYJM010000396.1 GCA_947258635.1 uncultured Acidimicrobiaceae bacterium | reverse complement strand
GACCTCGAAGTATCTACTGATACTCCTTCGCTCGCCGGACTGTGGCAGATGACGATGAGATTCCGCAGATCCATCCACAGTGATTACTCAGCAAGCTCCCTGGGAAGGACACCTAGGCGCCGGGTGGCCGGCCGGGACGTCACCGCGCCCGAATGTCGTGGACCGCTGATCGAGGCCCGTACTTCGGTGCCCCGGCGTGCGTTCGCTTGATCAACACAACGACCCGCCGCCGGTGTGGGCGGAACGGTTCGAGAAGCTCGAGCATACGATCGTCGTCGGCCCGGGGCTCGCCGGCCAGAATCCATGAAACCGTGTTCGGAAGGTGATAGTCGCCGACGGGCACGGCGTCACGGTCACCCCATGCCACCCCCATGACATGGCCCGCGGTCCAGCTCCCGATGCCGCGAATGGCGTTGAGGCGTTGGTAGGCGGCGGCGCGATCCATCGCCCCGATCTCCTCGAGGCGCCCGGCGCGCCTGGCGGCCTCCCGCACGATCACAGCCCGGCTTCGCTCCACGCCGTGGCGGTGGAAATCCTCATATTCGAGGGATGCCAATGCCTCCGCCGACGGCGGCACCCGGAGCCCCGGCGGCCCCGGCGCCGGCTCCCCCAGGGCCCGCACCAGGCTGTCGTAGCTTCGCTTGGCTTCGCGGCTGGTGACCCGCTGCCCCAATATCGCCGGGACCAGGGCCTCGAAGACCCGGCCCGTCGACCCGAGCCGGAGCCCCCGATTAGCCCGCGCCAGCTGGTGAATCGCGCCCGGCGGCGGGGCGAACGCGACCGGATCGTCGTCGAGGCCGAGGAGCCGAGGAAGGATCTCGAGCTCGGCGGCCGCCCCCGGGCCCCAGGCTTCCGCCACGACCGCACCGCCCTCGCGGCGCAACGTCAATTGGACTGCGCCGTCCCCATTACAGGTCGCCCGCCTGTGAACGCCCCCCACGGACGTAGTCGTGCTGCCCCCCGGGCCCAGGAGCGCGGACATGGACGCGGCCAGGTCGAGTGGCTCGGCAATGGGAACACGGCGTATTGTCGACACCGCAACAACGGTACTTGGTGCTGCCCGGCTAAACCGGATCGGTCGTTGCGCCGAAGTTATTGGCTGGCACGCGAAATCACAGAAGAGGCCGCCATGACCGATAGAACCGACCGCTCGGACTCGGGCCTGAGCAGCGAAGAGCTGATCAGGCAGGCTCGGATGCCCTACGAGGCCCCCACTGACGCCTCTGAAACCGCGGTAGCCCCTGAGCCGCGCTACAGCCCGCCGGCGACTGCTGAGCCGACCACCGAGAGCTTCGAGCCGCCCCCGCAACGTATTCCCCGTCCGGCGGACGGGATCGGCGGCCAGTACACGGACACGCCGGTGCCGCCGGCTTCCTGGGACGGCGCCACCTACGCGCCGCCGCAGCGTTCGCTCTTCCAGCGTTACGGCAAGCTGGCAGTCTTCGCCATCATCGGCCTCGGGGTTATCCTCTACGGCGTGCTCGACAAGACCAAAGACGTTGAGGACCTGGCGGTGGGCGACTGCCTCCTCATGCCCGAGACAGAAGAGATCAGCTCGGTCGAGACGATCGACTGCGCATCGGGACACGAGCTCGAGGTCTTTGCACTCATCAAGATGCCCGACGGCCGCAATGCCCCATATCCGGGTGAAGACACCCTCGCCGACACGATCTTCGAACAGTGCCTCCTCCGGTTCCAGCCGTACGTCGGGACCAACTACGAGGACTCCATCTGGTTCGCCAATCCCCTGTATCCGACGCAGGAGAGCTGGGAAGATTCGAACGATCGGGAAGGTAGCTGTGTGCTGCTTCAGATCGGTCCGAACCAGCAGGCGCGGACGGTAACGGGATCAGCCCGCGGATCCGGTCGGTGACGTGTCCGGGAGCGGCGTCCTCTACCACCAGCTGGGCCCCGACCGCTTCCTCGCAACCGACCTCACCGCCGGGCCGTGGGCGGCGGACGCCCAACACGGATCTCCCGTCGGCGCCTTGTTGCTCCACAGCATCCAGGAGACGTCCGGGATCGCTCCGCTGCCGCTGGCCCGGGTCACAATCGAGCTCCTCAAAGGTGTCCCGGTCGCCGAGTTGACCGTCCGCGCCCGGGTGAAGCGGCCGGGCAAGCGGGTCCAGATGTTCGAAGCCGAGATGTTGCACCAGGACGAGCTCGTGGCGGCGGCGACGGCTTGGAGCGTGCGCGGCGACGCAGCCGACGTGCCCGGCGCCCAGAGGCAAGTCCCGCCGCTGCCGGCCTTGTCGGGTGACGGTCTGCTGGTCCCGCAGTTCTCGGGCCGCGGTTTCCACCGGCAGGCTGTGGAGATCGACTTCGTGGCCGGCGATTTCACGGAGCCAGGACCGGCTACGGGTTGGATACGGCTCCGGGCCTCTGTTGTCGACGATCACCCGGTGAGCCCGGCGCAGCGGGCCTTGGTCGCCGCCGACTTCGGCAACGGGTTCTCCAGCACCGTGAGCCCGGCCGAGACCACCTTCATCAACACCGATCTAACGCTGTATTTGAGCCGGACGCCGACGAGCGATTGGATTGCCATCGAGAGCACGACCTTCACCGGCGGAGAAGGCTACGGATTCTCCGAGTCGGTCGTCTACGACGTTGCCGGAGTTGTCGGCAGGTCGGCGCAGGCACTGCTGTTTCAACGCCGTCAGTGACGCCGGCCGGGCGCCCGTCCACTAGCGTTGCGCCATGCGTCACACAATCACATTTGGGTTCACCGTGCTGCTGGCCCTGCTCTTGGTGCCGGCGGCGGCGGCTCAAGAGACCAACGTTGATTTCGGCTGCGGGGTCTACCGGGAAGTCGTGTGTGCCGGCGACTTCACCGACGCCGCCGGCATCGTCGATGACGACCAGCGAATCGAAGATGCCATCGCCAGGGTCGTCACGCGCTACGGCAATCAGATCGCCATGGTGACGGTGGCCGACAGCTCGCCTGAGAGCCCGGCAGAATTCGCCCAGAACCTCGGCAACGAATGGGGCGTCGGCGGACCTGCCCAGGATGGAGTCGTCGTGCTCGTGGACATTGCGGCCCGCCGCACTGAAGTCCGCACCGGTGATGGAGTCGCACTGGACGCCGAGCGCATCGCCGGCGCCGGGAACAGCTTCTTCGGGGTGGGCGACTTCGAG
>CAMYJM010000395.1 GCA_947258635.1 uncultured Acidimicrobiaceae bacterium | reverse complement strand
AGAGCCCGGAAGAACGGTTCCTTCCCCATCGGCAAATGTGCCGTCGGTAGACCTGATGCCCACGCTGGTGACCACCGTCAACGGCAGTCCGTTGATGTCTGAGGTCACGGTTCCCGAAAGCATGAAGGTCCCGGCGGCACAGGCAGCCGACGAAGCCGGCGCCGCCACCCCCAGGGTCGCCACCAGCAGCAACGCGATGAAGAGCCATCGCGGTGAACGTTTCTTAGTCATTCCCATCCACTCCCCACTCGATTGTTCCCCAGCATATCCCACAACGGCCACAGAAAGTAGCTGTCAGTCGTGCGCTCCGTCGCCGTCGAGCTCGGCGCCGTCCGCGGTGAACGTGACAACACGTTGCGGGAAGGGGATTTCGATCCCGGCACCGCCGAGGGCGCCATGGGTCGCCTTCATGACCCGGTCCCGGACCAGCCATTTCTCGGCGCTGGCGGCCTCATGCCAGAAACGGAGAGAGAAATTGATGCTCGAGTCGCCGAACTCGTAGGCGAAGGCTTGGGGCGGCGGGTCGGCGGCAACGCCCTCGACACCCTGCAGCGTCTCGGTCAGGAGGCGGCCTGCCTGTTCGAGAGAGCTGGAGTACCCCACCCCAACGGTGAGCGAGGTGCGGCGCAGCTCGCGAGCGGTGCGGTTGACGATGGCGTTGCGCCACACTTCGGCGTTGGGTATGTAGACGAGTTCACCGTCATAGGTGCGCATTGTCAGCTCCCGCAGGCTGATGTCCTCCACCACACCATCGTGACCGGCGGTGCCGATCTCGTCGCCTTGCGTGAACGGGCGACGAGCGGACAAGAAGATGCCGGCAATGAAGTTCTCCAGCACATCTTGGAAGGCAAATGCCAGGGCCAAGCCGAGCAGGCCGACGAGGCCAAGGAGCGGCGTGAGCGAGACACCCACCTGCTGCATTGCGTAGAAGAAGCCGAGTAAGAAGATCAGCGCCGCGGCCAACCGGGCGATGAGCTTGGCGACGAACGGGGCCAGCTGCGGCGTCGCCAGCCGAATGACGAGGCGGCGCGTCACGAATGCCGCGACCAACGCGCCGGCAATCAGCCCGCCCGCCCACAGCCAATCAGACGCCGTCAGCGCCCCCAAATCATCCAGCGCGCCGGCGGGGTCGGCTTCGGTGGCGAGGTAGATCTCGTGTCTCGGCATTGGTCCTCCGCTGCGGTACTGCGCTATGGGTACGGTGAACTTACCCGAGGGCGCTCCGCGTGGCGACGTTCCCGAAAAACGTGGCACTGGGTAGATGCTGCGTCGGTCGACGTGTTGCCCGGGGGCGGGGCCACGGGACCACGTCGAGTGGAGGGTCACCACCAGCCGGCCGGTGCTGCGCAACCAGTTTGGCGCCCATCGATTGTTCTCCCCGCGGCCGTGATCGCGCATAGCTCGCCATCCGGCTCCGGCGACGTCCCAGCGCGGGGGCCGAGCGCCGGACACTTTTCACCTCTACGATGTTGCTACGCCTCGGGGCAAATTCGAGAGGGGGTTCGCTGATTGGGGGACCGTGAGCGGCCGGCTTAGCACAGCTTGGTGTTGGGTCACCGTCTGGTGGCGCCGAACAGTCGCCTGGCTCCGCGAGGAGTCCCTCGCGATCCTGATAGTCCTGGCCTTCGCCGCACCAACGATCTACCTTGCCGTCCGGTCGAGCCGGGCCGCGGACGCCTTGGCGAGCCAATTCGACGGTACCTGCGATGCGCTGGCCCAGCCCAACCTCGATGAACAGCTGGCGCTGGACTACGTGTTCATCTTCTACTTCGCCGCGACCGTCGTTGTCGGCCTCTTCTTGTGGTGGCGCAACGACGCCCCGGCGTGGAGTCGTCACCGCCTCGGCCTCATCACCCCGCTCATCCTGTGGTTCCTCACCGATCTCGCCGAGAATGTCGCCATCCACAATGCCCGCGCCTGGTGTGCTCAAGGGGGAGGGGATCCAGGCTGGCGAGGGGACTTGGTGTACGCGCTGGCGACGGGCAAGTGGGTGCTCTTCGGCATCGTCGTCGTGGGGCTGCTCTATCAGATCGGCTGGCGGACGAATCGACCCAAGCCTCCGCCCCAGAAGCGATGCGAACCGGCCCAGAGCGGCGGCACGGGAATCTGCTGCTCGGGCGGCGGCATCCGCTCGGCTTCCTTCAGCCTCGGGGCCCTGCACGGTCTGGGTCGAGAGCGGCTCCGCACCGCCCGGTATCTGGCGGCGGTGTCCGGTGGCGGTTATGCGGCGGCCGGGATGACGATCCGGGCGGCCGCCGAACCCAAGGTGGGGCGGCTGCCGTTCTCCGAGGGTTCCGACGAGCTCGAACGGCTCCGTGCCAGAACCAGCTATCTGGGTCTCAACGGTCAGGATGGCCGCGTCGCCGTGGCCCGAGCCTTGGCGACCATCGCGTTCAATCTGCTCATCCTCTACCTGGTGGTGTTCGCGATCGGTCGGCCCTTGGGCTGGATCATTCAGTCCGAGGTCCTTCATCCCGAGCTGCGAGCTGCTACGCCACTGCTGTACGACGTTCGGATCGACCCGCTTCCCGGAGACGACGACATCTCGATACGGTCGACGTCCGAGCCGGCGGCGTTGGCGCCGCGCTGCGCGCCGGAAACCGTGACGGAGCAGTATTGGACGATCTCCCTCTCGTCCGGATATGTGGTGCGATATGCCGAGCGCGAGACGGCGCAAGAGCGGGACTTGGCCCCGCGGCAGGACGAGCTGGTGGTGTCCCCGGGACAGCTCAACATCTGCGACGGGCTTCCGACCCTGGCGGTTCAGCCGCGCCTCTTCGTTGGTGAGGATTCGCCGGCGCGAATCGAGGGCGCTCCCGCCTACTTCGTCGAGACGCAGATCTCCGTGCGTGTCGCCGATGGCAACGTCGCGCCTCTCGGTCGCAACGAGGTGCGGCAGCTCGTCGAGATCGCAACGAAACCGTCTGTCAAGGTGCGCCCGCCGTCCGACTTCACGGTTAGCATCACGATCGATGGCTGGATGTGGGGTGTCGTCGCCGTTCCCTTCCTCCTGGCGTCGTTGATGCTCGCTTTGAACGTATCGACCATCCGTGGCAAGACCGGGGGAACGCTCAAGCTCAGTCTCTCGATCCAGTTTCTCGTCTTCGTATCCGCGCTCACGGGCCTCGTAGGAGCTGCCCCGTTTCGTGGCCGCCCTGCCGAGCTGGCTACCAGGGGGAGGGACGCCCGCCGACAGCTCAACCGCCGCCCAACTGCCGTGGATCGTGACGGCGGTGGCCAGCGGAGGGCTGGGTCGGCTGGCCGCGAGCCGTATCGTGACCGGCGCCTCGAAGACGAAGCGCGGTCTGCAGCTGCTGCTCAAGGTGGCGGCTTTCGTCCTTCTCGTTATCGCCGGAGTTCTGATGGCCACGAGTGTCGTTCAGCAGGCTGCTTTGAACGGCCCCGTGGGGACCGGGTCGGGCTCGGCCCGAGCGGGGCTTCTGGGACGGTTCATGATCCCCGACGTTGGCTTGTGGGCCATCGTGATCGGCGGGTTGCTCGTTCTCAAGCTGTTGGTGCCAACCCACGCCTGGTCGCTCAATCCGTTGTACCGAGACCGGCTGGCCTCAGCCTTCCTCAAATACGACACGGCCGAGCGTCCCGTGATGCCCGCAGCCCTGGCCCCGGAGGGGGATGATGAAGAAGCTACCGACGCCGACCGTGCTGCCGGCGACGGGCCGCGGACTGAATCAGTCAAGTACCTGACCGATATTCCGCACCGACGCCGTGAGCTGGGCAGCCCGGGATGGCCCGAGCTGATCATCTGTTGCGCGGTGAATCTCAATGTTCTGGATCGAGACGCCATACCGGCCGGTCGCTGGGCCGACTCGTTCACGTTCTCGGCGGCGGAAGTGGGTGCGCCGAGTCTGGGGTACCTACGCACCGAGGACTACCTCAACGGGATCTCGGCCCGACGCAGCCGGGATCTGACTATCGCATCTTTGGTGGCGACGTCGGGGGCGGCCGTGTCCTCCGCCGCCGGCAAGAAGGCGCTCGGAGCGATCGGCGGGCTTCTCGCTGCGCTGAACGTCCGGTTGGGCCTATGGGTGCCCAATCTCCTGGCCGTGAGACCGGAGCGCCGCTTCGCAGGACAGCCGGGATGGCCGTACCTGCTCCGTGAGCTCTTCGGCAAGTACTCGTGGAAGCACCCGTTCCTGTACATCACGGATGGGGGCCACTGGGAGAACCTCGGCCTGGTCGAGTTGATGAGGCGGGGATGTGAAGAGATCTATGTGATCTCCGCCGCCGGCGACGGGATCGAGTCATTTGCGACACTTGGAGAGGCCATCGCGCTGACAAGGGAGCAAACCGGCATCGAGATCCGAATCGATCCGTCGCCGCTCCGGCCGGCGCCGGGGGCCGAACCGGCAACTCAGGGACGCCGGCTCTTGCGGCGGCGCGGCGCCCAGACACAAGCCGCGGCGATGGCGACCAAGCCTTACGTGGTCGGGTTCTGGGAGAAGCAGCACGGAGGCGAAAGGCGGCGGGGCCGGGTTCTCTTCGTTGAAGCAAACGTCACGGCGGATATGCCGTGGGACGTGCACGCCTTCGCCGAGGGCGACGCCCTGTTTCCCGACCATTCCACGAGCGACCAGTTCTTCCGCCACAGCACCTTCGAGGCATACCGCCGACTTGGCCAGTACCAGATGTCGGTGGCCGTGGGATCCCAGGAGTGGGCGGACGCCAAGCGATGGGTTGATGGGGAGATCGATGGGCGTGAACTTCGGAGGAGGCTGGCGGCCGAATCGGCGACTTGATTCCCGGGCCTGGTTCGCATCGAGGGAGGCAAGTAGGGTCCCGCAATGACTGAAGGGGCGCGCCGGGTTACTCGGGTCTACCTGACTCTGACGCTGCTCTCGACGCTGGCCGCCTCCTTCATATGGGGCATCAACACCCTCTTCCTGCTCGACGCCGGGCTGAGCAACGCCGGGGCGTTCACGGTGAATGCGTTCTTCACCGCCGGGCAGGTCGCCTTTGAGATCCCGACCGGCGTTGTGGCCGACACGCGGGGGCGGCGAACGTCATACCTTCTCGGGGCGGCCACGTTGTTCTTGTCGACGCTCGTGTACGTCTGGATGTGGCAAATCGAGGCTGCGCTTTGGGGCTGGGCGCTGGCGTCGATCCTCATCGGTCTTGGTTTCACGTTCTTCAGCGGTGCGGTCGAGGCGTGGCTCGTCGATGCGCTCGGCGCCAACGACTATGAGGGCGATCTGGAGTCGATATTTGCCCGGGGCCAGGTCGTTGCCGGAGTCTCCATGCTGGTCGGATCGGTGACGGGCGGCGCAGTCGCCCAATTCACCAACCTTGGAGTTCCCTACCTGTTGCGCGCCGCGTTGCTCGCCACCGTCTTTGGGGTTGCCTATCGAGCCATGCGGGACGAGGGATTCACGCCGCATCGCGGTGGCGGGCCCATCGATGAGATGCGCACGGTCATCGGGGCCTCGCTCGATCACGGATGGCGGAATCCGCCCGTGCGGTGGCTCATGCTCGCCGCCCCGTTCACCATGGGCGCCGGCATCTTCGCGTTCTACGCAATGCAGCCCTACCTGCTCGAGCTCTACGGCGACGAGACGGCGTTTGGCATCGCGGGGCTGGCGGCGGCCATTGTCGCCGGCGCCCAGGTGGTCGGCGGCATTCTCGTTCCGCGCATTCGCCGGCTCTTCAAGCGCAGGACAGACGCTTTGCTGGTCGGGGCTGCGCTCAGCGTCGCCGTTCTGGCCGGGCTCGGGTTGACTTCGAGTTTCTGGGTCGCGCTCACGCTGATTTCCGTGTGGGCGCTGACCTTTGCGGCGACCGGGCCCCTCCGCCAGGCGTACGTGAACGGCGTCATCCCCTCCGAGCAGCGGGCCACGGTGCTGTCGTTCGATGCGCTGATGAGCTCTGCCGGGGGTGTCGTTTCCCAGCCGGCACTGGGGCGGGCGGCCGACGTGTGGAGCTTCTCGGCTTCCTACGGCATCAGCGCGCTGGTCACGGCTGCTGCATTGCCGTTCTATGCGCTGGCGAAACGCCAGCGGGCCGCGTCGGATCCGATCGAGCAGCCGTAGTAGCCCTGCTCAGTTGTCGCGCCGCTCAGTCGTCTCGGGGCTCGGTGAACGGAGCTCTCCACTCCGGGGCTGCGAACGGCTCGGCGAAGTACTGGGTCTCTCTCCAGACCAAGCGGTCCCGGTATTCCAAGATCTGAACCCAGTGGTATATCTTGCCGTCGGGCCACCGCCCGCTGCCTTCGAGAGTCACCAAGTCGCCGGTGTCCGCGACCTGAATGATCGGTGTCGACGCGAAC
>CAMYJM010000394.1 GCA_947258635.1 uncultured Acidimicrobiaceae bacterium | reverse complement strand
ACGGACAGACCTCCATGCTGGTCGCAATCATGGCCCCGAGTATCGCCGAACGCGGCCGGTGCCTGCAATTGATGCGTCCGCCATCACGGCTCTGGACGCCGCCGCGATCAGCTGACCCTGGGCAGCTCCACGATCTCGAACCAGTAGCCGGCGAGCTGCCGCACGATGGTGACCATTCCCTCGAAGGTCACCGGTTTGGTGATGAAGGAGTTCACTCCCAGGTTGTAGGTGCGGAGGATGTCCTCATCGGCGCGAGACGTGGTCAGGACAACGATGGGAATCCCCTGCAGCTCCGGGTCGGACCGGATCTCCTCGAGCGCCTCCCGGCCGTCCTTGCGCGGCATGTTGAGGTCGAGGAGGATCAACCCGGGACGCGGGGCGGCACCTTCGGCGGCATACTCCCCACGCCTGTGCAGGTAGTCCATGAGCTCTTCACCGTCTTCAACAAAGGTCAGTTCGTTGGTGAGGTTGGCCTCTTCGAATGCTTCTTGAGTGAGGAGACGATCTTCGGGGTCGTCGTCTGCCATCAGGATGCGGATTTGGCGGGGGCTGCCCACAGTAACTCCTCCTCTTGTTGATCGATTTGGCGGCTCGGAATCCTCACCTGGAACGTGGCGCCTTCGCCGGGTCGGCCCACCGCGGTGATCGAACCTCCATGGCGGTCGACGATCTTGGCGCAGGCGGCGAGCCCGATTCCGGTGCCGGAGTACTCGCCGCGACCGTGCAGTCGCTGGAATACACCGAAGATCCGCTCGGAGTACTTCTGTTCGAAGCCAATGCCGTTGTCGGCGACCGAAACCTGCCAGGAGGCTTCCTGTCCGTTCGAGGCCTCGATCGGGTCCGCCGTGAGCGATACCTCGGGGCGTCTGCCCGGCGCCGCGAACTTCAAAGCATTGGCGATGAGGTTCTGCAGCAGTTGACGCATCTGGACCGGGTCGGCGTCGATCGTGGGGAGGGCGCCGACGGTGACGACCCCGCCCGTCTCCTGAATGCGTACCTCGAGGTCGGACAGGACACCTTCGGCGACTGCGTTGAGGTCGACGGGTTCGAACTCATTCGCCCGGCTCGTCACCCGCGAGTAGGTGAGCAGCCCCTCGATCAGGGCTTGCATCCGAACAGCTGCGTTCTGCATCCGGTCGAGGTAGTCCTGGCCGCGCTCGTCGATACTGTCGCGGTATTTCGTTTGCAGCCGACTCCCGAACGACTGGATCTTGCGCAGCGGCTCCTGGAGGTCGTGGGAAGCGACATATGCGAACTCGCCGAGAGCGCTGTTGCTCTGCTCGAGACGCTCGGCATACCTTGCGAGCTCGAGCGCCGCGGTCTTCCGATGGGTCACGTCCCGCGATACGTGCACGACCTGATGAACCTGTCCCACGCTGTTGAAGATCGGTGAGATGGACACGTCGACGAATCGCGGGCCAGCGACCGTGTTGTGCTTGTGCTCGACCGTCACAGCCTCGCCTGTCTGGCGGGCTTCGGTCAGCGGGCACACGTCATCGGGGGGGCCGCATGGTGTCGACCTGTTGTGCGTGACGCCGTAGCAAGGAAGGCCGATCAGCTCGCTCTCCGTCAGCCCGGCCTGCTCCTGGAACACCCGGTTGGAGGCGGCGATCGAGTAGTCCTCGACATCAACGATGGAGATGGCGTCACCCATGCTGTTGAGCACGGTCTCGGCGAAGTCCTTTGCGTCACGCAGATCGACCTCGACCCGTTCCCGCTCGCGCACCTCCTGCTGCAGTAGGTCATTGGCCGCAGAGAGCTCTGCCGTCCGCTCGGATACTCGAGCCTCGAGGTTGGCGATCAGGGCGCGCAGCTGCTGTGTCATGCTGTTGAACGCCCCGGCCAGCTCCCCGATCTCATCGGGGCGCTTGTCGCCGACGTGGTGGTCGAGGTGGCCGTTGGCGATGGCGACGGCCGTCTCCTTCATCGAGGCGATTCGAGCCAAGCTGCGCGCCCCGAATACCCACGCCGCCGCAATGACGGCGAGAATCCCGAGGCCGACGAGGAGCAGCTGGGTGGCCAGCCGGGACACCACAGCTGCCTGCGATCCGACCGCCTGCGTTGTCCACTCCTCAGAATCCTCATAGAACTCGTGGCTGTCGTGCTGCACATTCGCCAGCTCGGCGAAGAGGGCCGCGGTTCCCGTCTCGACGGGTGCTGCGGCCAGGAAAGCCCGGATGTCGTCGCTCAGCTGCCTGGTTTGGGCGATCAGCGACGGGAGGTCGACCGAGACGTCGAAGTCGAGCGGCAGTTCACCTTCCAGCTCGATGAGCTCGGCTTCGATATCTTCCAGGCCGGCTTCGACAGTCGCGACGACAGCGTCGCCACCGCCCACGCGATAGCCATCGAGCGCAGTGCCGATCTCCTCGAGGGTGCCGTCGATGCCCGCGGCCACCTCGTGGACTTCGTTGATCGACTTGGCGTCCTCCGACAGGTCCTGAACCTTACGGAGCGCCCGCCATCCGGCGAATCCCAGGCCGAGCATGAGGACCAGGATCGTCACGAACGCGACGAGCATCCTCTTTCGCATCGTCATGTTGCGTCTCCCCTTCGGCTCGGCTGCATCTCCAAGACATCGGCTGTGACACGGGTGGAACTTGAGGTTCTACCCATCGCAAATCCGGGCTTTCGTGCGGGGTCCACGCATGCGGAACGTTCAAGATTCGGTGCGGGGATACCGACTGTTTCTACTGAGCGAGGTGTTACTCGTTCGACATCGAGGAGAGATGACGACCACCAACGAACCGCTCCGTGGCGGGCCGATCGCCGACGGCGTAGATTTCACGTCCCCCACGCCGGCCACGGCGCGCCGCGACGGCACGCGCGAGAGCCACCTCGGCCGGGTGGTGGACCCCATCCGCATCATTCTCGTCGATGACGACGAAGACGACTTCATCGAGACACGCGACATCCTGGCCGACATCCCCGGCGGCCGCTACTCGCTGGACTGGGTCGACTCCTACGAAGATGGACTGCAGGCCGTCACTCGCCAGGAGCACGATCTCTGCCTGTTCGACTTCCGGCTCGGAATGCGCACCGGTCTTCATCTGCTTCGAGAGGTCGTCGCCCGCGGCGTGAGAACGCCGGTCGTACTGCTCACAGGACAGAGTGACCGCGAGATCGATCTCGAGGCCATGCGAGCGGGAGCCTTTGAG
>CAMYJM010000393.1 GCA_947258635.1 uncultured Acidimicrobiaceae bacterium | reverse complement strand
CGCCCTGGCGGCGGTCAGCGAAACGGCCCGCTCGGCGGTGGCCGGTTTCGGCGAAGTCTTCCTGGTTCCCAACGGGGTGGCGCTACCGGAGCCGCCCCGGGTGGATCGGGTGCTCGAGAGGGTCATCTTCGTGGGCCGAGACGATCCCCGCAAGGGGCTCAGCACGGCGTTGGCCGCGATGCGGGTGTTGCGGCTCACCCACCCCAACGCCCACCTGGTCGTCGTCTCCCCAAACGCCATCGAGCCGGAGGCCGGCGTCGAGCTGCACCAGAACGTGACGGATGCCGCCAAGCAGGAGCTGCTGGCGAGCGCCGCGATCTTCATCGCTCCCAACCAGCGGGGCGAGAGCTTCGGCCTGACGGTCGCCGAGGGTATGGCTGCCGGCGCCGCCTGCGTCGTCAGCGACATCCCGGCGTTCGGTGCCGTAGTCGGCGACGCCGCGGTGCGGGTGGCCCCCGGGGAGCCCCTCCGATTTGCGGCCGCGATGGCGGAACTGCTCGACGATCCGCCGCGGATCGCCGATCTGGGGGCGAGGGCGGAGGCCCGGGCCCGGAGGTTCTCAATCGACCGAACCGTCGATGCCTATCTGCCCATGTACGAGGCGGCCGCCTCAGCTTGACGAGGAGGCACTTACACTTCACCGAAGCGAGGAGGCGACCATGAGCTATCAACATATCGAGGTCCGAGTCGAGAACGCCATTGGACGCATCACTTTGAGCCGACCCGACCGGTTCAATGCGCTCAGCCTCGAGCTGCTGCATGAGGTGATCGACGCGCTCGGTGTTGTCAGCTCGGATCCCGCCGCCAAAGCCATCGTCATCGAAGGAGCCGGCAAGGCTTTCTCGGTCGGCCATGACCTCAACGAGATGATCGACCGCGACCGGTCCTTCTTCGACGAGCTGTTCACGACCTGCACCGTCATGATGGAGAAGATCCAGGCGATCCCGCAGCCGGTCATCGCCAAGGTCCACGGCATGGCCGCCGCGGCCGGCTGTCAACTGGTGGCGGCGTGCGATCTCGTGGTCGCCTCCGCAGACAGCCGATTCGGTACGACCGGGCTCAAGGTCGGCCTTTTCTGCTCAACCCCCATGGTGCCTCTGTCGCGCGCCATCGGGCGCAAACGAGCTCTCGAGATGCTCCTGACGGGTGACACCATCACGGCGCAGAAGGCCGCCGACTGGGGTCTGGTCAACCGGGTCGTCGCCCCCGACCAGCTTGAAGCGGCGACAATCGAACTGGCGGATCAGATCGCGCACTACTCGCCGGAGGTGGTCGGCCTCGGCAAGGCCGCCTTCTACCGGCAGGTCGAGATGCCGCAGGCGGCGGCGTACGACCTGACCAAGGACGTCATAGCCGGGAACGCCACCATCGCCGACGGCCAGGAGGGCATGAAGGCCTTCCTGGACAAACGGCAGCCGGTCTGGACTGGATCTGTCGATTAGTGGGGTTTTTGGCGTTTGGGCCGGTCCAGCAAAGTTAGACTCCGGTTGAGGGAACCATCAGCTTGCCTTTCACAGGGCGCATGATCAGGAGCGGCAAATGAGCCCAGAGAACACCGAGCGAGGTACCGATCTAGTCAAGCGGGGCTTGGCGGAGATGCTCAAAGGCGGCGTGATCATGGACGTCGTCAACGCCGAGCAAGCGAAGATCGCCGAAGAGGCCGGGGCCGTCTCGGTAATGGCCCTCGAGCGAGTTCCGGCGGATATCCGCGCCACCGGTGGCGTTGCCCGGATGGCCGACCCTGCCAAGGTCCGCGAGATCATGGACGCGGTCTCGATTCCGGTCATGGCCAAATCGCGGATCGGGCATTTCGTCGAGGCCCAGGTGCTGCAATCACTCGGCGTCGACTACATCGACGAATCCGAGGTGCTGACGCCGGTCGACGACAACCACATCGACAAGTGGCGCTTCACCGTGCCCTTCGTGTGCGGTGCCAAAGACCTCGGTGAGGCGCTGCGCCGCATCGGCGAAGGCGCCGCGATGATCCGCACGAAGGGCGAGCCGGGCACGGGCAATGTCGTCGAAGCCGTCAAGCACATGCGCTTGATGAACCGCCAGATCCGGGAGCTCTCGGTGATGGACGAGAACGAGCTGATGGCGGCGGCCAAGGAGCTTCGGACGCCCTATCACCTGGTGCGCGAAATCGCGGCAACCGGGAAGCTCCCGGTGGTCAACTTCGCGGCCGGCGGGATCGCCACCCCGGCGGATGCCGCCCTCATGATGCAGCTGGGGTGCGACGGAGTGTTTGTCGGCTCCGGCATCTTCAAGTCGGGCGACCCTGCCGAGCGAGCCCGCGCCATCGTCGAGGCGACCACCTTCTATCAGGACGCCGCCAAAGTGGCCAAGGTGTCGGCGGGGCTGGGTGAGGCGATGGTCGGGATCAACGTCGACACTCTGGCGCCTGCCGATCGGATGCAGGACCGCGGTCTCTAGTGCGGGTCGGCGCGCTTGCCCTCCAAGGTGACTTCCGAGAGCACTTGGCGATGCTCCGTGACCTCGGAGTCGAGGGAGTGGAGGTGCGCACTCCCGAGGAGCTCGCAGCCGTCGATGCCCTGATCATTCCCGGGGGGGAGTCGACGACGATTGGCAAGCTGGCGAATCTGTACGGGCTGATCGAGCCGATTCGGGGGCGAGTTCGCGGCGGCATGCCCATCCTCGGGACGTGTGCCGGGATGATCTTCCTGGCCAGCGGCACCACCGGGCCGGAGCAGCCGCAGCTGGATCTTCTCGATGTCGTGGTCGAAAGAAATGCTTTCGGGCGGCAAGTCGACTCGTTCGAGGCGGACCTGGCGATTGCGGGTCGCGACAAACCGGTTCGTGCCGTGTTCATCCGGGCGCCCTGGATCCACAAGGCGGGTGCCGGCGTCGAGGTGCTGGCTTCGGTCGTCGATCCGTCGAGCGGTGAGGATCGTCCCGTTGTGGTGCGCCAGGGCAACATCCTGGCGACTTCGTTCCATCCGGAACTGATCGGTGAAACCTGGATCCACGAACTGCTGGTCGAGGCGACGGCGGCCGGCTGAACCAGGTGGGACACGTCGGGACTTACTTGGTCATGCCGGATCTCTCTCGGTTCCCGAGCCGGCCGTTGTCGGGATTGCCGGAAGAGGAGGCCCCCGTGCCGTCCCTTCCCGAACTCGCCCTCAAGGTCGCCGGCCGCGCCGCCACTGCGGGCCTGATGAAGATGATCGCCGAGGTCGAGGTCATTGCCCAACGGGGGCTCCCCACGAGCTTCCGTATGCGACTCGAAAGCGCCTCGGTAGACGATCTGTTGCAGTCCGTGGACCGGATCGTTGGTAAGACCCTGGCACCCGGAACACGGATTGAGATCGCACGAGCCAGGCAGAGGGCTCGTGTCTCGATCCTGACTGGCGTTGTGGAGTCCGTCGGGCTCGACCTCGACGCCCGCAGGGCCGGTCGCGCACCAGCGATCCTCATCAACGGCTACGACAAAGCCCAACTGCTGACACGCGGCGACAAAGTCCGTGCCTTTTCCGATATGCGCCTCTCCGACGTGGCGGCGCACATCGCGGCTGAGAACGGCCTCAAGAGCAAGACCGATGAATCGCCCGTCGCGACCCACCTTCTTCAGGACGGCCTGACCGACTGGCACTTCCTGTGGCGCCTCGCAGAGCGGGTCGGATTCGACGTTTTTGTTGCCGGTGACACGCTTCACTTCCAGGCTTCCGGCACGAGGGGCCGCTCCAAGCTCAGGTGGGGAGCCGGGCTGACCCAGTTCAGTCCGGTGATCACCCGCTCGCGCCAAACCGTCGAGGTCACGGTGCACGGATGGGATCCGAGCAAGAAGGAGGTCGTTGCGAGTGCATCCGCGGCCGGCGGAGGCCGATCCGAGGGCGTGGAAAGGCTCATCATCGACCCGATCGTGCGCACCCGCGAAGAAGCGGATTACCTCGCCCAGTCGATCGTGAGCGCGACTGATCGCAACGCCAGTACCGGGAGGGGATTGCTGCAGCCCGGCGTGCCGCACGTCATGCCCGGAGTGATCTTGGAGATCGGCGGCGTGGGAACCCAGATGGGCGGTGAGTATTACGTGGGTGCGGCAACGCATCGCTTCACCTCCGATGAGTACACGACGGCCTTCGAGATCGGTGACCCGGTGGACGTCGAGGTATCGGGCTTCCATTGTGCGCCGCCGGGCGATCTGCGCCCGAGCGTCGTAGTCGGGATCGTCACCGACAATCAGGACCCCGACGGCCTCGGCCGGGTCCGGGTCAAGTTCCCCTGGCTGAGCGAGGATGAGGAAAGCGCTTGGGCGCGGCTCGCGGTACCCATGGCCGGCCCCGAGACAGGCGCCTACTTCCTACCAGAAGTGGACGACGAGGTCTTGGTCGGGTTCGAGCATGGGGACGTGGGCGCGCCGTATGTCGTCGGTGCATTGTGGAACGGCGCCGACAGACCACCCGTGGAGAACTCCGACGGCGAGAACAACACGCGCCTCATTCGATCGCGGAGCGGCCACGAAGTCCGATTCGATGATTCGAACGATGGTGGGAGGATCGAGGTTGCGACCCGCAATGGGCAGACCATCCGTCTCGACGATCGGAGTAACCGGATCGAGATCGTCGGCGGTGGGAATGGCAGCACGGTCGTGATCGATGCCGGTGGTGGTGACATCGAGTTGAGAACGACCGGCGACCCGGGCGGCAGCATCACGCTCGACAGCGCCAGAGACCTCGAGTTGAAAGCGGCCGGCAACATCACGCTCGAGGCCGGCCTCAATCTCGAGGCGGAGGCCGGTCTCGAT
>CAMYJM010000392.1:3228-4144 GCA_947258635.1 uncultured Acidimicrobiaceae bacterium | reverse complement strand
GAGTGTGGCGACTTCGGACGCCGCGACCACCGCTCCAACACCTCCCGATCCTCATCGCTCACACACACCGGCTGCCTTGGACGACCACGTTCTGCCATTCCTCCAGTATGAACCAACCCCACCAATAACGCGAGCGATTTGCAACGCAGGACACTAGTGGCCCTCCAGCTTGGCCAACTGGTCCTTGAGGCGGGCCAGCTCGGCTTTCATCGCCGGCAAGTCGCCCGCCTTGTCCATCGCCCGATGCATCCAGTGCATGATCTGAGGATCGAGGCCGCCGCCGTAGCCGGTTTGAGGCCCGGCGGTGTGGGACAGCCGATTGCCGTAGTGGTCCGTGATCCGGCGCTCGGTATCGGCGATGCGCCGTCGCAGCTGGTCGATCGAGAGGTGATCGGTCCAGTCGGCGCTCAACGAACGCAGGTCGGCGCGCAGCTCCTCTTCACGTTCCCGGAGGTCCTGTCGCCTGGCGAAGTCGTCGGCGGGCACCGTGCGCAGCTCGTCCTGGACGCGGGTGAGCTCTTGGATCCTCTCGGAGAAGCGGGTGTCGGGGATATTGGCGCCCATCGCCTCATTGTATTGGTTGCGATCCGTCCCAACAGATCGTCTTGGAGCTACTTTCTCTCCAGAGCGGCGAGCCTGTCTTTCAATCTTGCCAGCTCGGCCTGCATCTCGGGTAGGTTGCCGAACTTGTCCATGGCCCGATGCATTTGAAACAAGATCTTTGGATCGAGTCCCCCGCCGCGGCCGGTTTGCGCACCCGAGGTGTGCGATAGCCGATGGCCGTAGTGCTCGGAAATCCGCCGTTCCGTTTGGGCGATGAGCCGGCGGAGCTGATCTATTGACACGGTGTCAGTGCGTGCGGCGCTGAACTCCCGGAGCTCAGTCCGTAGTTCGCTCTCGCGATCATTGAGCTGCC
>CAMYJM010000392.1:0-3202 GCA_947258635.1 uncultured Acidimicrobiaceae bacterium | reverse complement strand
CAGACATGGGATAATCATCGCACATCCTCCGGTTCGGGACTAGGGCTTGTCGCCCGCTAGACCCGTCGGGCAGGAGACTCCGGTGCCGGCGATTCCGCAGTATCCGTTGGGGTTCTTGGCCAGGTACTGCTGGTGATAGCCCTCGGCGTAGTAGAAAGGACCGGCCGCGGCGATCTCGGTCGTTATCTTGCCGTACCCCATCGCCGTCAGCTGCTCCTGGATGGCGTCACGGGTTGCTTGCGCCGACTTCTGCTGGGACTCGCTGTTCCAGTAGATCGCCGATCGATACTGGCTGCCACGGTCGTTGCCCTGTCGCATGCCCTGCGTCGGGTCGTGCTCCTCCCAGAACACTGCCAGGATCTCCTCGTAGGAGATTCTCTCTGGATCGAAAACGATCAACACGGCCTCGGTATGGCCGGTCCTGCCGGTGCACGTCTCCTCGTATGTGGGGTTGGGGGTGATGCCCCCGGAGTAACCGACCGATGTGGAGTACACGCCGTCGAGTTGCCAGAAGAGGCGCTCGGCCCCCCAGAAGCAACCCATTCCGACTATCGCCGTCTCCATTCCTTCGGGAAACGGCGCCACGATGCGGTTGCCGTTGACGTAGTGCAGTTCCGGTACCTCCAGCGGCGTGTCGCGCCCGGGCAGGGCGTCGGCGCGGGTGGGCATCTCCGACTTGTTGCGTGAGAACACATTCACTCCCTGATCGTGAGGGAACCTTAGAGACTTTGGGTACGTAGCAGTATCGCGTATCACGTAGTACGTAACCCGGCAGTACTCAGTACTTAGTACGGGGTACTAAGTACTGAGTCTGCCCGGCCGATCGAAGTCCCCCTACTTCTCTACCCCGCCCGTATTGGTGAACGTGAAGACCTTGCGCCCGCCGTTCCTGCCCTCGATCACGACCTCGAACACTTTCCCGACGGGAGCCTCGGCGAATTCGACTTTGATCTCCCAATGGCCTGCGGTGTCGGCCTCGGTGATGCCGCTGCCATATCTGGACTCGACCCAGATCTTCGCCCCGGCGCCGGCCCGGCCGTAGAAGACGTCGTAGGGGATTTCCTCACCGCATGAACCGTACGTCTGGTGAGCGGTGAATTCGTGCTCGCCCTCGCCGGTGCCCTTGTTGACGAACTCGAATACCTTGCGGCCATCGTCGCTGGACTCGACGACAACCTTGATCACCTTGCCGACCGGCGCCTCGGGGAACGTCACCCGAGCTTCCCAGTTACCCTTGGAGTTGGCCGTCACGTGCTTGCTGCCGAAGTCGTTTCCAATCCACACCTTGGCGCCCGGCGTTGCCGTGCCCCAGAAGTCATCAAAGGGCGGAGTCGCGGTGCTCTTGCCGTACCTCTGGTTGGCGGTGAACTTGTAGGTGGGCGGCAGGGGCTCCTCGGGCTCGTACACAACCACGACTGAGGCCGTGGTGGCGTTGCCGGCGGCATCCGTTGCCGTCAGGGTGGCCACGTTGCGCCCGGTCGACAGCACCAGCACGATGCGCCACGCGCCGTCGTTGTTGACCTCGGCGTGGTATCGGCCGGCGGCGACCTTGGCGCCGGGCTCGGTCAGGCCCTCGAAGGCGACGGTCTTCTCGTGGAATACTTGGCCGTCGGTGGGATGGAGGATCTCCAGCTTCGGGGGAGTGGTATCACCGGGCTCTTCTTTGGGTTCCTCCTTGGGCTCTTCCTTGGGCTCTTCCTTGGGCTCTTCCTTGGGCTCTTCTGTGGGCTCCTCTGTGAGCTCTTCCTTGGGCTCTTCTGTGGGCTCCTCTGTGAGCTCTTCCTTCGGCTTCACCTCAGGAGTCTCGCGGACGTCGTCCGTGCCGTCGGCAGAGTCCGTTAGGGACGGAGCGGCCCCGTCTTCGGAAGCTGTGAACGTCGCCGGACGCAGCGCTCCGACCTGAGCCAGCGCCAATCCGCCGATCAGCACGACCGCAAACGCGGCGGCAAACACTGTGAAGGCTCGTGTGAATCTCATGTGAACCCTCCATGGAGCTCGCGGGTATCTATGTTTGCCTGCCTACTCCCACCTAGTTACTCGTTACCGGCCCATACCGGGTTTATGCCGATTCCGATTCGGGGTGACTATTTCGAGTGACTATGCCGCCGGGCCCCCGCGACGGCCATGGCGCTGGTGCTTGCAATAGTGTGCGACTTGCGTACAATTGTTTAAGAAGGAGCAAGTCGTGCCACTCATCAGGCAGCACCCGACGTCACCGCCGGACAACTATCCAGCCGAGCTCGAGCAGGAGCTGCGGCTGCCCGACGGCGAGGTCCTGTGGATACGACCGGTCGTGCCGGCCGATGCGGAGGTTCTCGCCGCCGAGTTCGCCGCCGCCGACGACGAGACCCTCTATTCCCGGTTCTTCACTCCATCGTTCGATCTGACGGAGGATCGGTTGCGCTACCTGACCGAGCTCGACTACACGACACACCTCGCTCTGGCGGTGATGACCGTCGGCGGGGACGAATCCGAGGGCGTCGCTATCGGCCGCTACGCAGCCAGAACGGCGGACGATGTCGAGGGGGCCATCGTGGTGAAGCCCGAATACCGTCGCAACGGGATTGCCCGCCTGCTGGTGGAGCGCCTCCTCGCCATCGCCGGACGTGCCGGCTTCAGCACTATGTCGGCCTCGTACCTCGCGGAGAACGCAGCTGCGGCCCGCCTCATGGAGAGCCTCGGCTTCAGCGGCGACCCCTTCGAAGATGAGGTCGTCGTGGACGTAGCGCGACGACTGACGACTGATCCGGCGGCGATCGGTTCTGTTTAGCATCAAGATGCATGTCTTTGACCGTCGCCGCATCAGTTGCCCGCCTCGCCGAGGCCATTCCCCTCCACAAGGCCGCCGCCTGGGATGCCGTCGGGCTTCAGGTTGGTGAGAGCGACGCCACCGCCGGCCGGATCGCCGTTTGCCACGAGGTGACGCCTGCCGTCATCGGCGCAGCCGTCGATCACGACGTCGACCTGCTGGTCGCCTACCACCCGCTTCTGTTTCGACCGACGCGAACCTTCGTCTTCGGCGGCTCAGCAAGTGGCCGGGCCTTCAAGCTGGCGGCAGCCGGCATTGCGCTCTATGTCGTTCACACGGCGTTCGACGCTGCGGCGGGCGGGTGCGCCGATGCGCTGGCCGCAGCTCTCGGACTGGAGGACACGACAGGATTCGGAGCCAACTGGCCGGGCGATTCGTCAAAGGTCGTCACAT
>CAMYJM010000391.1 GCA_947258635.1 uncultured Acidimicrobiaceae bacterium | reverse complement strand
ACCTCGAAGTCGAATGGCGGGAGCGGGCCGCCGAGGTGGGTCTCACCCCCGACCAGATCGCCCAGCTGTTGGGTGACGGCCGGCAGGTATCGCCGGTCGACCCAACAGGATTGTTCGAGCGGTTGGCGTCGGCTCAGGGGCTCACCGAACGGGCCTCTACATTCGGGCGGGCCGAGGTGGTCAAGGAGATCGCCGGGGCGCTCCCCGACGGCGGCACCCGTGACCAGATCGACCACCTCGCCGCGACATTCCTCAACGCACCCGACGTTGTTCCCGTCCTGCCCGGACGCACCGCCGAGGATCTCGCCCCGGTCGAACCCGAACCGGTCGACGAGTCCGTCGCAGACGCGGTGTCCCGTTTGATGCGACGCCGCGATGGCACCCTGTTCCCCGGTTCGGTGCACCGCCAGTACACGACCGTCGACCTGCTGGTCACCGAGCAGCGGACCATCGAACACGCCATCGCCGGGATCGGTGCCGGGCGCTGGACCGCACCCCAGCGTCTCGTCGAAGCCCGGTTGCGACGCCGCCGCCACCTGACCGAAGGGCAGCGGGAGATGGTCCGCCGGTTCGCCACCTCGAGTAACACCATCGACATCGGGATCGGCCCAGCAGGAACAGGCAAGACCGCAGTGATGGCTGTTATCGGCGAACTGGCTTCCATGACTGGTACCGAGATCATGGGTGGGGCGTTAGCGGGCAGGACCGCCGCCGGCCTAGAAGAAGCCACCGGGATCCCGTCGACCACCCTCACCCGACTGATTGGAGGAAGCCAAGACGGAGGTGGCCTTCCCCACGGTGCAATCGTCGTAGTCGACGAGGCCGGGATGGTCGGCACCCGCCAACTCGCCACCGTCGCCGACCTCGTCGAACAGGCCTCAGGGAAGCTGATCCTGATCGGTGACGACCGCCAGTTACCCGAGATCAACGCCGGTGGCCTCTTCCGGGCGCTCGCCCACCGGCTCCCAGTCGTGGAACTGACCGACAACATCCGACAACAGCACCCATGGGAACGAAACGCCCTCACCCAACTCCGAAACGGATCCGTTCACCAAGCGATCGATGCGTACCGCCAGCGGGACAGGGTGATCATCGGACAGAACCGAGACGACACGACGGCGAGAGCAGTCCAGGACTGGTATCGCCATGTCACACCTACCGGCGACCTCACTTCAGGGCTCCTGATCGCCCACAACAACGACACCGTCACCGAACTCAACCAACAAGCCCGCACCCACCTCGACGCATCCAACCGCCTCCAAGGACCCACCCTCGAGGAAGGGGAGCGAACCTTCCAAGCCGGGGACCGGATCCTGTGCCACAAAAACCAGAGGCGCCTTTGGGGTACTCAACGGCGACCTCGCCACCGTCACAGAGGTCGACCAGGACCGAAAGAGCCTCACGGTGCGTCTCGACCGCGACCCCCAGATCAGAGTCCTGCCTGTCTGGTTTGGGCCCGCTGCGATCCTCTCGAAGGGAGTCCGGTACCGCCGGGCCTATTGATCTGACCGGTCAGCAATGGCCGACTGGATGGTCCCGGTCGCCGGCTCTCGGGTCGTCACATGGGCTACGTCGTCTTCGAAGATGAACTCCACGGTCCCTCGCTCAACTTGGCCGATCATCTGGTATTCGACCACGAATGTGTCATCGCCTCGCCACGTCCCGCGCAGTGCAATCGGCGAGGCTTTGTCGATCATGAAGCGGCTGTCCAGCCCAATCTGGACATCGGTCGGTCCGTTGCCTTCGTCGGTTGTGAACACCGCGGACCCGTCGCGGAAGCGGAATACGAACCAGTTGGCTCCCGAGTCGGCATCGCGGATCTCGTAGCGGACGCCACTGATGGCAGCTGCCATCTCTGGCATCTCGACGATCGCCGGCTCTGGTCCGGAGCGGGCGCCTGTCACCGCCGCCGCTAGCCGTCCTTGAGCGTCGAGGTCGGCGGCTATCGGGTGGTCCGAGAGCACGGCCGCAACTACGTACTCGGCTGTCAGCTCCTCCGGCCAGCTGTGTCGTTCGCCGACCAGACCGGACGTGAAGGTCACGGTCAGATCGTGGTCGGGGATCACGATGACATGTTGGCCACCGAACCCTTGGGCCATCACATAGCCGGCGGCGTCGATCCACCATTGGTACCCGTAACCGTCGGACAGAGTCCCGGCATGGATCTGGGCGGTGGTAGCGACCTCGACCCACTCCTGCGGCACGAGTTGCTCGCCATCCCATTCCCCATCGCGCAGATACAGGTAGCCAAACCTGGCCATGTCCTCCGGTCGCAGCATCAGCTCACCCCAGCCGATCGTGATCCCATCGGGGCTCGCCGGCCAAGCGAACTCGGTTATGCCGAGGGGCCCGAACAGCACGTCGGCGGCGAACTCTGACGCCGGCTTCCCGGTGACCTCGGACAAGATGGCCGACAACAGGAACGACGACCCGTTGCAGTACTCGAACCGGCTGCCCGGCTCGTCCGCCATCGGGAGGGCGAGAACGTGCGCCGTCCAATCGTCGCTGGCCCGCATCTCTCGCATGCCCTGCCATTCGTACAGGTACGAGTCGCGGCAATCCAGCCCGGTAGACATCGTCAGAAGGTCTTCGACCGTTAGTGACGCCTTGCGGTCGCCGACGGTTTCGGGGGCGGCATCAGCCAGAATCTCGACCACAGGGACGTCGACCCCCGAGAGGAGGCCTTGGTCGATGGCGATCCCGATCAAAGTCGCCGTGATGCTCTTGGTGCAGGAGTGGATGATATGGCTGGTGTGCTCCGGGAAGGGGTAGACGACGGTGTCCAGCACCACATACCCGTTGCGAACCACCGTTACGCTGTCGATTCCCGGCTCGGCCACAACGGCCTCGACAAGACCGGTGAGCACACCTGAATCCATTCCCTGCTCCTCGGGCGTCGACACTGGCCACCCCGCAACCGGCCAAGCGGTCGGCTCGACCACCGCCGGGGGCTCGGTACTGGTCGAGCTCTCCACAAGTGTCGTGGTAGTCGGGCGGGGCGACGTGGACGACCCGGCACCACCACCGGAGTCGCCGCAGGCTCCCACGAATAGCGCAAGACAGCAGACAGCGAACAGCCACCTTGCTCTGCGCCTCTTGGTTTTCATCTCTCGTCCCTCCCATCCATTATGGCTCGCGTAGTTGCGTATTAGGAGACCCGGTCTACTCGTATCTGAGGGCGTCGCCGGGACGCATCCGCACCGCCCGG
>CAMYJM010000390.1 GCA_947258635.1 uncultured Acidimicrobiaceae bacterium | reverse complement strand
TGACGCGGTAGTCGAGGTCCGCTTCGTCCTCGGGGACGAACTCGAATGCCGTCCCGCCGCCCGCCAGCCCCTCCGTCAGTTCGATCTGGCCGGGGAACATCGCCCGCAACTGGTCCTCGGAGATTCCGACGCCTGCACCCGATCGAGTCGTCGCCGTGCTGTCAGGGCCCACCTCGACGCGAACGATCTCGTCGTCGAGCACCATGAACGACACCCCGGTGTAGGCCGGCTGATCGGCCGGGGCCGACACGTGGTAGCACGTGTCCGAGACATCGGGATTGGGCTCACCCTCGAGCGGGAAGCCGGCCGCCGCAGAGGCCTCCTCGACTCCCATGCCGACTCGGATGGGACCCATCCCACCCGTCGTCACGGAGATCGTCGAGGGAGCAAGCGTCACGCCGGGCGTCCGGGTGGTCGTGGTGGTTGTCGACGACGTCGACGTGGTGCTGGTGGTCGCGGTAGTGGATGTGGTCGAAGACGATGTGGCGGACGACGGGGGGTCGGTCACCTCGTCGCCAGAACAGGCGGCGCCGAGCAGAACGAGAACGGTCAGCCACGGGATCAGCCGAGTACGCATACTCCGGAGGGTACACAGTGCCGACGGCCAGGCGCTGGAGTTGTAGTAGTGCAGCACTTGAGCTCGGGTGGCTATATGAAGCGCAGCAGCGAGTCGGGGTGCCGGCTCTTGAAGTTGCCGTACCAGAGACAAAGCGGAAACAGCGCCAGGAGCCCGCCCAGCCAGTAGAGGTACATGACGCCAATGCTTGTCCCGTCGGGTGCCAGCCAAGCACCCAGCCCGCTGTAGAGATAGAGGTGGGTGGCATAGAAGAACATGGGGACCCGACCCAACACGGCCGGGAGTTCGAGAGCGCGTGCCGTCACGCCCGACGCCCGCGCCAGCAGCCCCAGGACGACAAGATTGAATCCCATCGTCAGCAGCGTGAAGGTCAGCGCCGGCGGGTACTTGACGACGTTGAGATAGCCGATCCAATCGTCGCCGGCGCGAGGGCGGATGTTCCCGAATCCGTCGGGGATGCGCAGGAGCACGAATGCGAGGATGAAGGCGGCGCCGAGCACCATCGACCTCGCGAAAGCCTTGCTCGCGTCGGCCAGCATCCACTTTCCGAAGGCCAGGCCGAGGATGACGAGCTCCAGCCAGGGGAGGATCGGGTAGTTCGACCAATAGAAGTCGCTGCCGCCGCTGTACCCGAAGATCAAGCCGAGCGGTTGGTCGAAGTTGAGCCCCCATTGCGCCGGGCCGGGATGGGCGAGTTCGGTTCCAACTGACAGGAGAGCCGCGATCGCCAGGAGCCAGCCGGGCCCGAGCCGCAGGAACAGGGTTCCGAGAATCATTCCACCCCCGAGAGCGATCAGAACGCCCTGATAGATGTCGGGGGATGATTGGGGGCCTGTCTTCCAGGCGAAGTTGACCACCGTGAGCTGCAGCCCGATCAGCACCAGGCCCCGGATCAGGAAATGGGTGACGATCTTCCGCTCGCTCCATCCGCGAGAGCGGCGCGAGGCGGCGAACAAAGCCATCCCCACGCCCATGAGGAAGGAGAAGCCGGGAGCGACCGGGTGGGTCACGAGCCGGGTGAGGAAGCTGAGGGCATCACCGTACACCGGAAAGTCCCCGCCCCAATGCTCTCCGGTCGAATGCCGCTGCGCGACGAAGTAGTTGGCGTGGTCGAGGGCCATCAACATGACGATGAGCCCGCGCAGGGCATCGAGAGCGAGGTAGCGGCGGGTCTTTGCCTCGGGTTCGACAACCGGCGTCGTGACCATGATCGCCTCGAACTCTATCCCTCGATGGGAAAGCCCGCGGGCCGACTGCGTTACCGGTAGAGGTCGCCGCCGAGATACTTGAGCCCGGAATCGGGTTGTACCGTCACCACGCGGTGCCCGGGACCCAGCTCCCGGGCGAGGCGCGTCGCCGCCAGGATGTTGGCGCCGCCGCTCGGGCCGGTCCACACCCCTTCCGTCACGGCCACCTCACGGGCTGTCGCGAAGGCATCTTCGGAGCTCACCGCGTCGAGTCGGTCGTAGACGTCGGGGGTGATCATCTTGGGGACGAAACCAACGCCGCCACCCTCGATGCGGTGGGTACCGGCCGGCCCACCGGCGATTACAGCAGACTCCGCCGGTTCGACGACGGTTCGGATGAGGTCGGGCCAGGCCTCCTTGATCGGCGTCGTAGTTCCGACGAAGGCTCCGCCGACGCCCACGTACAGGCAAGCCCCGTGAATCTCCGCCGGCAGTTGGGAGAGGATCTCGGAGCCGATCTCGCGGTAGCCGTTCAGCGAGTCGAAGTTATTGAACTGGTCCGTCGCATAGCCGCCCGTCTCCGCCACGATCTCAGCGGCGCGGGCGATCATCTGTGGTACCAGCTCAGGGTGGATGCCGTGGTCGCTGTGAATCAGCTCGAGATCGGCTCCGAAGGTTCGCATCGTTTGTAGCTTCTCCGCGGCGAACGCATTCGAGCTGACGATCCGCATCGGGTAGCCCTTGATGGCGCATACGAAGGCCAGTGAGCTGCCGGTTGAGCCCCCCGTGTACTCGACAACGGTCTGGCCCGGCTCGAGATCGCCACGCTCCTCCGCGGCTTCGATCATGGCCAGCGCCATGCGGTCCTTGTATGAGCCGGTCGGGTTGGCCGCCTCCAGCTTGACCCATACCTCGGCGGTATCTGGCCCGGGAAAGCTCGAGAGGCGGACGATCGGTGTGTTGCCGATTCCGGCCAGGGCCCCGGGTCGCGGGGTCATCGATCCTCCTCTGGTAGCGCCGGTGGGCCAGAATAGACGCCGGCACCACACCGCCCGGCGACTAGGCGCGGCCTGCCGTATAGCTCCGATACACCGAGAGCAGCGCCGCTTTCTCGTCGTCGGTGAGGAGGGGGTCGGATCTGATGGCCTCTTCGGTGGAAGCCGGCTGCTCCGAATCGTCGTCGTCATCCAGAAGGCCGGCATGCTCGAGCAGAGTCTCCGGAGCGATGCCGAGCGCCTCGGCAACGCTGCGGAGAACCCGGATCGACGGCTCATGGAGCCCGCGTTCGATCTGGCTGAGATAGGCGTTGGAGACGTCCGTCATCTCCGAGAGTTGGCGAAGCGACAAGCTCGCCAGATTGCGTTGCGCACGAATGAAGCCGCCGAGCGCCTCTTTCTGTTTCTGCCACGCGTCACCGGTCACGATGTTCTTTCCTCGAAGGATCGGATATG
>CAMYJM010000389.1 GCA_947258635.1 uncultured Acidimicrobiaceae bacterium | reverse complement strand
GTCAGGAAGCGGTATGCCCATGCCGCACTCAGCGTCACCGCCAGCTGCTGCGGTGACAGCTGTGGTGATGAAGACGGGTTCGGCTCGAAGCTGTACACCCAGGAGGAGCTTGCCGAGATTCCAACGGAGGCCAGCCTCGCCAGCCTCGGGTGCGGCAACCCGACGATGGTCGCCGAGCTCGTACCGGGCGAGACGGTGCTCGACCTGGGCTCGGGGGGCGGCATCGACGTGCTGCTTTCGGCGCGGCGGGTCGGCCCGAGCGGCAAGGCCTACGGCGTCGACATGACCGACGAGATGCTCGATCTGGCTCGGAAGAACCAGGCCGAGGCCGGCATTGAGAACGTCGAGTTCCTCAAGGGCTACATCGAGGACGTCCCGCTCCCCGCGGGCGCGGTCGATGTCATCATCTCCAACTGCGTGATCAACCTGTCCGCCGACAAGGCCGCCGTCTTCGCCGAGATGCATCGCCTCCTGGCTCCCGGCGGCCGGATCGGCATCACCGACGTCGTTTCCGAGGACCGCCTCACGCCGGCGGAGCGGGCCGAGCGCGGCAGCTATGTGGGCTGTATCGCCGGTGCCCTGTCCATCTCCGAATACACCGATGGCCTCACCGCGGTGGGCTTCGAGGCCGTCGAGGTCGTTCCCACCCACGAGGTCGGTGACGGGATGCACTCGGCGATCATTCGGGCGGTCAAGAAGCGCGACTGAAGGCGGGTTCTGGCTTGCCGTCCGGACTTCGAGACGTCTCGCTAGCGGACCCGGAGTGCCGTCGCCGGATCCTCCAACGTGATACGCCTTGCAGGCCCCGCCGTAGGTCGCCGTCAGTTCGACCTCCAGCTTCGGGTAGCGAAGCACCTGTAGCGCGGCGGCATCAGTGGATTCATCGGCGGCTTCCCCGACGCCCCTGGCCGCAGGGTGCCGTCCTACTCGCGACTTCGAACGCCGAATGAATGCCGGGCCTGCTGCGCATCGCAATCGCGGCCCGTCGACGTGCTGCCGCGCCGGCTCGGCCTTCTCCTCACAATCCCCACCAACGACGGTGGCGGGCTGATACGGTTTTGAGAAGCGGACCTCCGCACGAATTGATGGAAGGGTGAAGTTGTCGTGACGGTGCCGGTCCGCAGATCCCTACCTGAAGGAGGAAGTGGAATGCGACGTGCACTAGTCCTCTTGGTCGCGGTTGCCGCCTTGATCGGAGCCCTCCTTGCTGCTCCCGCAGCGGCGGGGCCGCCCGAGATCACCGGCGAGCGGATATTCCTGCTGTGTGGAATCGAGGGTTTCGACCCGTGCATCGAGGAATTCCCCGCCGGCGAGGCGTTCTGGATCATTCATGGGGTACGTTTGCCGACAGGACCGGACACCAAAATGAAGCGTGCAGTGCCGGCGGTCGGGCACTTCGATTTCAAGCTGTACGTTGACGGCGCCGAGGTCGCCAAAGACTGGACCTTCCACGGGGGAGCCGCCGTGTTTGGCCTGTATGTCTTTCCGGAAGGAATGACCGGCGAGGTGACCCTCACGGGCGAGTGGTATTTCAGCTGCGCCCTTGACGAGATCGGAGTCGTGGAGGGCTGTGAGAAGCCGGCCGATACCTATCCGGCGCTCTCGAATGATCTGACTATCTTGTTCAACTAGCACGGCTCCTGCCTGGGTGTGGGGCGGCCCTCGCCGGCCGCTCCACTCTCTTGAGGTTGCCCGTATCTGCGCCCGTCGTCCGTGTCATCTGGGGGCTGGGGCCTGGCCCGCGGCTCGGAGTCGGGGTATAGACCCGGCAAGGCTGGCAGAGCTCGCCGGCGACGAACCGCGTGCCTCGGTATCCGGGGGGCCCATCACTCCCACAACGAGGAGCCGTGCCAGAACGAGCGCTGCGAGCACTTGCCCGGCGTCCGAGCGCGAAGGCTTTGCGGCCGGCAGTGCGGCAACCAACGCCGGGCACCTTAAGATGCCCCGATGCCGCTCTACATGGACGTTCACCCGGGCCTTGGCGACGCGACGGCGGAAGATGTAGCCGAGGCCCATCGCCACGATCTCGCGATCCAAGACCAGTACGGCGTCCGTTTTCTGAGCTACTGGTTCTCGGATCCGGAGGGGAAGGCTTTCTGCCTCGTTGAGTCACCGGACGTCGAGTCTCTGAAAGCCTGCCACAAGGCAGCTCATGGGCTGATGCCGCACGACGTGGTCGAGGTCGGCGCTCCCACCTTGGCCCAATTCATGGGCACTACCGACACGGACGACAGTGATCGTGTGACGGTGGACGGGCACGCCGACTCCGCCTTGCGGGCAATCATGTTCACCGATATCGAGGGCTCTACCGCAGTCAGCACCACCCAGGGCGACAGGACTGCAATGGCGCTGATTCACCGACACGACGACATCGTTGACGAGGCACTCGAGCGTTTCGGCGGCAGAAAGGTCAAGCACACGGGCGACGGGATGTTCGCCAGCTTCACCTCGGTAACGAGGGCCGTCGAGGCAACGGTTGCCATCCAGCGAGCCAGTGTGGATCGTGAGGCGGACGGCCCGGATCTGGCGATCAAAATCGGTCTGACCGTCGGCGAACCGGTCGAGGACAGCGCCGATCTCTTCGGCGCCTCGGTGAACCTGGCGGCTCGCATCTGCGCCCATGCACAAGGTGGGCAGATACTCGCTTCGGGCACGGTTCGCGATCTGGCCATCGGCAAGAGCATCCGGTTCACCGGAAGGGGCGCCATCGGGCTCAAAGGGTTTCCGGACCCTGTGCCCCTGTACGAAGTCGCCTGGGCCGACTCGACCTAGCGACCATCTCGGCTGTACCACTCGGAGCTTCCGTTTGCCGGTCCCTGCCTCGCTAGGCTCCGCGGCATGAGCACTCATTTCGTGGACCCTGATCGCCTGGCCGATCTGTTCCGTCGCGAGCAGCAGGCCTTCACCGATGCCAATCCCGAATCGAAGCGACTTGCCGAGGGGGCCACCCGGTCGCGGGTAGGCGGCGTGCCGATGAACTGGATGAGCCGCTGGCCCGGCCCGTTCCCGCTGTTCGGCCGCAGCGCCGGGGGCTCTCGGATCGTCGACGCCGACGGCCATGAGTACATCGACTTCTGCCTCGGAGACACCGGGGCAATGCCCGGCCACGCCCCGGCGGCCACGGTGAAGACGGTCGCCGAGGTTGCCGCCACCGGCCTCACCACGATGCTGCCCTCGGAGGACTCGATCGCGGTCGGTGACGAGCTGCGGCGCCGTTTTGGGCTGCCGGTGTGGCAGTT
>CAMYJM010000388.1 GCA_947258635.1 uncultured Acidimicrobiaceae bacterium | reverse complement strand
CGCGGGCGTCCGTTTCCCAGGCCTGGCGGATCTCGGGGGAGCGCGCCTGATCGCCCATGACGATGCGCAGCCGCTCGGGGTGAAAGCGGTACAGGATATGTTGGCGAACCGCGTCGGGATCACGCGGATCACCGAAGACCACCATGTCGCGCAGTCCCACGGTGCGCTTGCCCCCGCGAACCGAGCCCGGCAGCCAGGCAACTCGCAGCGGCACCAGCAGGGTATCGCCGTCGGCGACGAAGGCGTCAAGCCGACCATCGAAGCGGCGCCGCCTCCGCCGGCGTCGCGTCTGCGGCAGCGTCGCCACTTGGACGGTGCCGGGTGCGACGTCCGCCGGCCGGTGGCGGGCGATCCAGCCTTCGAGGACTTTTCGCTCCACGGCGCCGCTTTCCTCGATCAGGAACACGACCGGGCCGCGTGTCTCCGGCCAGCTCGGCTCATCGATCAATCCGAGCGCGCGGTATCCGGTCGTCCGGTCGGAGCTACTCACCTGCGTGATTGTATAGCCAACGACGATCCGTATCAGAAGGGCCGACTACGTGATCGTGCTCATGAGGACGTGATCCGCGCAACGTCCCCGTCGCTATCCGGCACGGCGAATCAGTCGCCGCCGAGAAAGCCGCCCAACGCGTCCTTGGCCTTGTCGACGAGGCCGCCATCGTCGTCGCCGCCATCACCGGCATCGCCGCCGGCATCATCGCCGCCGAGCAGCTTGGAAACCTGGCTACCGATCGGGCCGGGAAGCTTGTCGCCGAGGAAATCCGCCACACCGGACACAACCGACTTGATCTGGTCGACTCCGAGGCCGGTCTTCTCTTGAAGCTGCTTGATGAGTTCGTCCATCGTCCCTCCGCTCGCTGGTCGCGTCGGAGCATTCTAGGGGACGGGACGGCACCGAGATCTCAACCGGGGTGGCTACTGCGAGTTGGAGTCCAGCGGGATACGCCGGGGCGCCTGAGGAAGGGCCGCAGACCAGCTCGGTCGGGAGGGAGCCTCGTCCTTGCCGAAGAGCTCGGCCAGGCTCAGGCCGCGGCCGAGGTCGTGCCGGCAGCGTTCTTCACAGCGCCGGTACGGGTCTCTCGTGGTTTCGTGGTTCTGTACGACCATGCCATATCTATCGGCAAAAAAGCCCTAACTAGTTAGCAGTTTTGTTGATTTCGGCCAGTTAGCGGAGACGGCGGCTACCATGCGTCTACCGGTCGTCACTGTCGGTGACCGTGAAGGGAGCGCCGCCGGTGGTTCAAGCGCGCCGTCGGCCACCCCAAACGCGGCCTAACCCCAGCCGAGCTCGTGGAGCCTGTCGTCGTCGATTCCGAGGTGGTGCGCCATCTCGTGGAGCACCGTCTTGCGGATCTGAGCCGCCAGGTGTTGTGGTCCCCGGGCGTGACGCAGGTGTTGCTCGCGGAAGATGCTGATGCGATCCGGGGCGGCCGCGAAGTAGTGCATGCCGCGGTCTTTGAGCATGACTCCCTCGTACAGGCCCAGCAGGTGGGCGCCGTTCTCGGCCTGGGCTGGGGTTGGCCGATCCTGGACGACGACATGCAGGTTGTCGATCTCGTCGACGACCCACTGGGGCAACTCGTCGAGGACCCCGTCGACGATCCGCTCGAAGGCGTTCAGGTCGCCGCGGTAGGCCAATTCGGCATCTGTTGGTCCGTCCACAGGGGAAGGTTAGGTCACCGGCTTGTCGTAGCGGAAAGCCCGGACGGCTAGAGCTCGAGATCGACCGGCTTGACGACTTCGATCTGGTTCCCGATCGACGCCGATGCCACCCGATCGGACAGGCGGGCCCCGACTACGCCGTCCGTTGCGTCCTCATCCGCTCCCAGCTCGGCGGGCGCCACCGCGTCTTCGATCGTGTGCACCAGGGGCGCCGGCTCGGCGGCTTCATCGAAAGGGACGGCGGCGGCGCCTCCTTGACCGTTGTCTTCGTCATCCGTCCCGTCCGTGACGGGCTCGCCCTCGGCATGTTCCTCGCCGTTGCGTATCGTCTCGTGAGCCACCTGGAGCCGCCGGTTGAGGTCCTCGATGGTGTCCCACGCGGTCGCCAGCTCGCGTTCCAGTGGGGCGTCGGCCCGGCTGTCGGCGAGGCGCTTGCCAAGCCGGACCGATTTGGCCTCGTTGAGGCCGTAGCCGATTCCACCTCCGATGAGGGCCGAGAGGAGTATCCAGAAGACGATCTCTGATGCTGCGTAGAACATGGGCCCTCTATTGATCGGCCGGTATCAGCTGAAACCGAAGAACTTCTCCTGTTCCGGCGGCGTTTGTGGCCGATATCCGGTGCGGTTCGATCCCCAACCGGACGAGCCGGGCGGCCACCACCTCGGCCCGCCGCTGCGCCAGCTCGGTGGCGTCGCTGCCTTCCTCACGCGGATCGGCGTGGGTCTCGATCCGGATGGTGAGGCTCGGGTCGAGGTTCATGAAGCGTCCCAGCACCTCGAGGAGTCCGGCCATCGGACCGCTGAGCCTGGCGCGGTTCTCGAGGAAGGCTCTGCCGCCGACGACTGAGCCGCCGACGCTCTCGCCGTCGAAAATGAGCGTCCACTGATCGGCGGCGCCCATGGCCGCCACGACTTCGGGGACCCGGCGCATCAGGTACACATCCGCCGTGGTGGCGCCGATCTCGATCTCGTTGGAAATCTCCAGCTTGGGACCGGTCTTGGCCACCTCGCGCAGGATGGCCTTGCGCACATCGGCATTGGCGACGGTGCCTTCGAGATCGACGGTCCCGTCGCCGGGGGACAGGATCTGGATCTGGGGGAGATCCATCCGGGTGACGCTGATCTGGTTGTCGATGTCGACGTCGGGCCCCAGGGCGGCGATCAGGCGTGCCGTGGCTTCCTCGAGAGTGGCTTCGTCGATGGCGCTACCCGTGATCGTGGCGCCTGCGGCGTCCAGGGTCAGCCGGGGGTCGACGAGCATCGTCAGCACGGGGAGGGCGTCGGCGGCATTGGGCAACCAGGGACGAGCCAGCACGGATTCGTCGACGAAGAGCTGGTTGACGACGTCTCGGCCCCAGATGTCGGCGGCGGCGTCGCCCAGATCCTTGATCGTGCGGGCGGCCGGCACGGTACCGCGCATGGTGATGCGCCCATCGCGCGCCACGGCCGTGAGTTCGGCGCCCAGTTCGGGGGCGCGGGTTGTCGTCGGCATGGAGGTGGTCGGGGCGGGGGCTGCGAGGCGCCCGCTGCCCTCCTCCCATGTCACCCGGGCAACGCCGCCCATCTCGGCGAGTACGTT
>CAMYJM010000387.1 GCA_947258635.1 uncultured Acidimicrobiaceae bacterium | reverse complement strand
GTTCCGGAAGGATTCGAGCACCTCATCGGTCATCTGATCGCGCGAGAAGCTGTCCAAGTCGTCGGGGTGGTCCGCTCCCATGAGCTCGATCATCGCTCGGTTCACCCGAATGGTCCTGATGCTCATCACGGCGTCGATGAGCTCGCCGGGTTGATCGCGGACATAGGCGGCAAGGTCAACGACACCCCGACGACGTAACCGATCGAACCATTTGCCGATCGCCGAAAAATCCTCTTCACGCAGCGGGATCGGGGTCAGGTCAAAGAGCGATTCATAGAGTATCCGCTCTTTCCGGTGCACCTCGAGAGTGGCTTCGGATTCGCTGCGATCGTGAAGCACCACAGCGAGAAGTGGCGAGCCGTCCACTTCGAACCGGTTGGCCGTGATCCTGGCCGGATACGATGTGCCGTTGGTGCGGCGACACACGATGTCGGGCTCGCAGCACTCGGCGGCGCCGTCGAGCGCCGCCAGAAAGATGCAGGTTGCAGGCTCACAGCTCTGGTTGCCACAGAAGCTCCGGAAATCCTGCCCGGCGCCGTCCCCGGCGAGGCCGAGCGCGTGGCGGGCGGCCAGGTTGGCGGCGACAACCGCGAGATCGGCGTCGAGCACGAGCATGGCTTCCGCGATGTTGGCGAAGAACGCGCCGAAGAGCACCTCCGAAGAGGGCCGGTCGACGGCCCCTCGATCTCGGATGACCCGCATGGGATTCTCCGGTGTGCTTGGCAGGCTCACGTACCGGATCAATCGGCAGGTAAGACGTGGAAACTTAGGGAATGCTCACCCCGTTAGCCGCCGGCAGACCCCGGGAGGCAGCCGCGATCCGGCGATTCCGGTTCAGCGCGGGAACTGAGAGGCACCTAGGCTCGATGTCGTCCAACGACGAAGCACGCACGATGCACCCGAACCACTCGCACCCAACCCAAGATCCCGGCCGGGACGGCGGCACCGATGAATGGCCGGGAGCGTTCACTTTCTGTCCCATCTGCGGGCAGCGGCTGATGTCGCGTGTGGTCGGCGGCAAGACTCGACCGGCCTGCGCCGCCTGCGACTTCGTCCACTTTCGCAATCCCGGCGTCGGCGCCGCGGTGGTGTTGCGAGATGGCTCGGGCCGCATCCTGCTAGTGCGCCGCGGTCCCAACGCCACCCGCCCCGGGTTGTGGTCGATACCGGCGGGCTTCGTCGACTACGGCGAGGACGTGCGAGCCGGAGCCGCCCGCGAGTTGCTCGAAGAGACGGGACTTCTCGCGACCGTCGGGGAACCTGTGTGGGTGGCGACCAACACCCACGATCCCGCCAAAGTCACCGTCGGCATATGGTTCGCCGGCACCCAAGTAGGCGGGGTGCTCGCAGCCGGCGACGACGCCGTAGACGTGGGCTGGTTCAATCTCGACGAGTTGCCTCCACTAGCGTTCGACACCGACAAGGCCTATATCGCCAGTTTGGTCGAGTGAGAGCCGGCGCCGTGGACGAACGAGCAATCGAGTACCACCACGTTCAGGACTCTCCACAATGGGTGGTCGGCCTCGCTTCGCTGGTCGCCATCCTCGTGTTCTCGTTCACGATAACGCTCGTACAGTCCGAGAAGGGACCCCCCTGGGTGATGCTCGTCGTCGTCTTGGGGAGCGCGACCGTCTATGTGACCGTCCTCAGCGCGACGCGACTCACCACCCGGGTGAGTCCCACCACCGTCGAGCTCGTGTGGAGGTTGGGATGGCCCGCCAAGACGATCGACCGGGCGTCGATCGTCGCCGCCACCGCGCAGCGCACCAGTCGGCTGGCGGGCTGGGGAATTCGCAAGATACCGGGCGGCTGGCTGTGGAGGGTCTGGGGCCTCGAAACCGTGGAGCTCGAATTGGACACCGGCCGCGTGTTCCGCATCGGAACGGACGATCAAGCCGGATTGCTGGCCGCGCTGGGCCGTTAGTGCCCGGGCCGGCGGGCCTGCCGTGGGCCGCGGGAGTCCTAGTGTCTTGTGATGCGATCTTTCCTGAGCCGCCTGTTGGGCGCCGCGAACCCCGCCGGTTCGGCTCCTGTGCGCGATCGGGGGCGGCCGCCGTCGGGCAACGGAGCCTCGTCGCTGCATCTCAGCTGGCAGACGCCCGTGCCGGCCGTGACGGCGGTCCGAGCAACGCTCGAGGTAAGGGAGCCCCCCCAAACGGCGGACCTCTACTTCTTCGCCCTGCAGGCGACCTTCACCGAGGCGGGTACCGACTACGGCGGCGGGCACGTTGGCCTGCAATGGAATCGCCGCCACCCGGGATCCACGGCGGCCAACTGGGGCGGCTATCGATCGCAGCAGCTCGGCGGCTCCGTGCTGGCCGGGACCGACTCGATTCTGCCGTCGCGACCGAACGATCCCAACACGAGGGACTACCCGTGGGAGCCGCGCCGCCGCTACCGGCTGGCCATCGAGCCCGGCTCGGGCCCCGGCTGGTGGCGCGGCTCCGTCACCGACCTCGAAAGCGGCGAGACCACGGTGATCCGAGAGCTCGACGGCGGCGGCTCCCACCTGACGGCCCCGCTGGTCTGGTCCGAGGTGTTCGCCCCGTGCGACGGTCCGACGGTGCGAGTGCACTGGCGCGACCTGCAAGTGGCACCGCAGCCGGAGCGCTGGGTGCCGGTGCGCGCGGTGCGGGTCAACTACCAGGCCTATGAGGCCGGGGGCTGCACCAACACCAACTCGGCGACCACCGGGTCGCAGTTCGTCCAGGCAACCAGCATGGAACGCTCGACCGCCAACGGCCAAATCCTGAGTCTGCCCTGATGGGGGGCCGCCGGTCGCCGGTGAGAACTTCGGGAGCTCCCGCCGGCGGGTATCGGTTCAGGAGTGAACCGGGCGAGCCGATCGTGTTACCGCCCGCCCGTTACGACTCTGCCGCCGGGCGGTGTTGTTACCGGCGGCTCGGAGAGAATCGACATGAACCGCACAGGGAGCCGGCTCGCCGGCCCGCCGCTCGATCCGGCAAGCCCATTGGCCGCTAGCCCGCTCGCCGCGCCCCGCGAGCCGGCCCCGGCCGGTGGCTCCGATCCCGTCACCGCAGTGACCTCGGCGGCGCTGGCAACCACCCTGGGGATGCTGGTAGCCGGATTGGTGCTGGCCATGGCGGGGATACATCACGCCTGGCTTCAGGCGCCGCTCGGCATCGCGATCGCAGCGGCGCTCTTCCGGCATCTCCCCCGGCGGTCCACCATCGATTGGCCTCGCGGGGCAAAGGTGGCGGTGCTGCTGCTCATACTGGTC
>CAMYJM010000386.1 GCA_947258635.1 uncultured Acidimicrobiaceae bacterium | reverse complement strand
GCCAGCGCTGCACCGTCTCGAAGTCGGCTGCTTCGACCTGGTCGCGGCACTCGAGCAGGGCGTCTTCGAGCGACTTGCCGCGCCACTCCTCGAAGACCTTGGTAGCCGTGAGTGTCATTCCGTCCCTCCCGTTGGCTTGGCGGCGGCCCCGTGGAAGAAGAGATCCAGAACATGATCGAGTCGGGCCGTGGTGGACCCGAAGACCTGATCGGCATAGCGACCGATCACGACTTCCACCAGGGCGACAAACGACCAGGACAGGATCCGGGCATCTCCGGGGGCCAGCTCTCCGTCTTTGATTCCGTCGGCGACGATGGCCTCGACCTGCTCGGGAAGTGCCAGCTGGTAGGCCCTAACGAGTTGGTCACGCTCGGCGCCGCTGAACGTGTTGATATCGCGCCGCACGAGGCGAGTTAGCTCTCGATCCTCGTCGGGAAGCTCTAAGAAATCTCTCGTCAGCCGGGCGAGGCGCTCCCGGCAGCTTCCCGACATGGCGGTGGCCTGCTCGAAGAGGCGGCGTTTTGAATCGAGGTCAGCGAGCATCATGGAAACGTACAGCTGTTCCTTGCTCGCAAAATGGTGATAGAGGCCGCCCTTGGTGACGTCGGCCGCCTTGGCGATCATGTCCGTGGTGACGTCGGCGTAGTTGCTCGAGACGAAGAGGCTTCTGGCGGCGGCGATTATCCGGGCCGCGGTGGCTTCGGGCTGGTTGCGAAGCTTGGTCTGTGCCTTCAACTCGCATCTCCGGTTGAATCAGCGTTTCAACGTTACCGACCGACTGACCGGTCGGTACCTTGTAAAGTAGAACATACCCGTTGGCATGTCAAGGGAATCCAGGTGATCCTCGCCTCAGCTGCACCGGCGCCTCGACGAACCCGCCGGATACGAATTCGTGCCGCTCGGCTCGATTTCGCATGAGGGGCATGACCGCGCAGGATCAGCTGTTCTCGCGCTGGAAGAGGTAGGCGAACGGTGATCTGGTGTAGGCGATGCCACGGCTCGTCTCGCGAAGTAGCTCTACAGTGATCTCGGTCGGTCGTTTCGGAATCATGTAGCTCTCGAGATCGCCCTCCGTGACCGTGTATCTGCCCGCCCTCGCACTGACCACCGCGGCGAGGCGATAGCGGGGATCGATCGACGCCATCGCGGCATCCCCATGACTCGGGTTGGCCAGCAACCATCCGCCAGGGCGCAGATATCGGGTGCACTGCTCGGACACGAAGCCGGCATAGAGCGAGACGAGCAGACCAACGCACCGGTCGGCCAGATCGAGCTCGGTCCGGTAGTCGGACGGGATGAATCGCCACTCTGCCTTGTAGGGGTTGCGGCGATGACTGCTGATTATCTCGTCTACGCCTGCCGTGTCGGAGAAGAAGCGAACGGCTCTACGGTCGTTGTCGACATAGGTGACC
Organism: uncultured Acidimicrobiaceae bacterium; assembly: GCA_947258635.1. Taxonomy (GTDB): domain Bacteria; phylum Actinomycetota; class Acidimicrobiia; order Spongiisociales; family UBA5794; genus JAHEJX01. The sequence goes on along the minus strand of CAMYJM010000386.1, from coordinate 1,833 downwards.
GAATCGAAAACGAAAGAGGCTGCAACGTCGACAAACGAACCCGGATACAGAACCGACGTGTCTCCGGTGAAGACGCCGATGGTCGTGAAGAGCCGCAGTCGATCACCGGAGTGACGGTCCTGCTCTTCCCAAAGACGTCGAGTCAACTCGTTCATCGTGTGCAGAATGCCACAGGCCAGCCGTACGCAGCAGTGCCTGATTGCGCAGTCCCTGGAATGCTCGTTACAACTCGGTATTTGGCGATCGGGGTCGGGTCAGCGAGGTGGGCCTATTGCCGCTGGCGGCTGTTGGTTGTCGTGGTTGGCCCGGCGCCTGATCGGGAGTTGGGTGGCAGCCAGTAACAGCACGACAAGCCATGACAAGGGTTGCAGGTCGGCTCGGTGTAGCTGGACTGCGAGGAGGGCAATGGCACCGGCGGCGATCGCGACGCCAAGCACCGCGGACGTTCGTTGCCAGCCAAGAGCGAATCCGATTGCCACCGACGCCGCCACAGTCACGAGTTTCGAGCTGAGCAGAATGCGCTCATACGGAATGAGTCCGAAGGCAACAATCGTGGCGAAACCGCTGACGGCAACGACTCCGAGCGCCATCGACCGTCGTTTGAATGGGAATGTGGGTGCCGGTGCAATCGCTACGAGCGCCAGGGGAACCACGAATCTCAGCGTGTCGCTCCCGAAGCCTCCGTAGAACCCACCGATTGGCAAGACCGCCGCTAGGGCGACGAGTCGTGCTGTACGAGGCGCGCCGCTCAGGAACAGCAGCGCAACTGCCAGCGGGGCAACAGCCGCCATCCAGTCGAGAACATAGCTATACCACCATGACCGAACCGGCACGCTAGATGCCATCGATCCGAGCTGTACGAGACCCACATACGACAACCAAGCCATGAGGCTGAGCCATATGCCGTAGCGCCACGCCACTGCGGCGTGACGGTCCCAAGCCCCAAGGCGTAGCGCTAACCCGTGTCGGATCACATCCCACACGTCACCCAGCGAGGGACCGCCCTGGGTCCCTTCGGCAGATTCGAGGAACGTGGCCACCATCTCTTCCTCGCGCAGTTCCCGGTACGAAGCTGGATACGCCCTTGTCAGGAGTCGGAAGCGGGACTCCAACTCGGTCATGTCCCCACCTCGGCGACTGCCCCGGTGGCGCCCCGGCCAGCAAGGCGCAGTCGGCCTGCCTCGGCAACACGAACACGATGCCTCGTTTCCTGCGCCAACAATGCAATCCCTGTGTCGGTGATCCGGTAGTAGCGCCGGATCCTCCCCTCGACTGTGTCTTCTCGATCGAATTCGATGTAGCCGTCGTCGCTGAGGCGATCAAGAGCGCCATACAAAGTCCCGGTTCGAAGGCGCACAGCGGTGTCAGAAAGCTCGAGTACATCTTTGATGATTCCGTAGCCATGCCGTGGTCCCGCAGCCAACGACGCCAGGATCATGAACGGTTGGTCTCGAAGTCGATTGCTCATACCACACTATAGGTCGCCATGCGACCTATCCGCTAGCGACATATCACTGCATCAAGAGGCTGCACCCTGCCAGCCTCAGAACAGGCGACAGGACTCCCAAGCACTCGCAGCCTCAATGGACCGCCCAGATCACACACCACCCGGAGCGATATCGCGCACCCACGACTGTCCTCGAACCGGCAGATCTGAGTGCATCGGGCGACATGATTTCACTACGGCCAGTGTTCGCTGCGGAGCTCGGCCATAGCGCACGAGGTGCCGATCGGCGCTATTCCTGCGTTGGGGCGATATCGCCCGTATTTGGTGTTCGGGGTGGGTTCGGGGTGTGTGAGGTCCGGTCCCTGATCCATTCGGCGAGTGTCGTA
>CAMYJM010000385.1 GCA_947258635.1 uncultured Acidimicrobiaceae bacterium | reverse complement strand
GAACCGATGTGGACATCGATGAGCTCCTCGGAGCCCACGACGGAGTCTTGCTGGCAATCGGGACCGGCGTCGGTGTCGACCTCGAGCTCAGCGGTCGGGGCCCGGCAGTCGTCCAAGGGCTCGAGTACCTCAACGGAGACGGCACGCCTGCCGACCGGGTCGTCGTCGTCGGCGGCGGCAACACGGCTGTGGATGCCGGCCGCACGGCGGTGCGGCGCGGCGCATCCCAGGTGGTGCTCGTGTGCCTCGAGGACCGGGCGGAAATGCCGGCGATCGACAGCGAGATCGCCGCGGCGTGCGAGGAGGGCGTCGAACTACGCACCCGGCGCAGGGCGGTCGGGCTGGTCGCCGCGGGCATCGAACTCGTGTCGGTGAAGCCACGAGTTCCGGGCCGGACCGATCCCGAGAATTACGAGATGATCGAAGGCACCACCAGCGCGATCGATGCCGACCTGGTCGTCATCGCCGTCGGGCAGCGCCCCGACCCCTCGATTCGGTGGCTGCCGGGCGACGTCCCGGCCCCGGCGGACGCGTTGGTAGTCGACGACGAGTGCGGCGCCACGGCTCATGAGCGGATCTTCGCCGCCGGGGACATGGCAGACGCCGCGGGCAGCGTCACCGACGCGATTGCCGGCGGCCTGCGGGCGGCCTGGGGCATCGACCGCAAGCTGCGGGGCTCGGCCAAAGCGGATGAGCGGCCTCCTCCGCCCCGGGTCCCTTCGGGCCCACCGGCCGGGAGGCCCGGAGTGTGGCGAGTCGACGACACAATGCGGGCAGCCACTCCGGAACTCGATCCCCGGGGGCGCGTCGCTACCTTCGACGAAGTTGTCGGTACCCTCACCGAGGAAGTAGCCCGGGCGGAGGCCTCGCGGTGCATGATCTGCGGTCTGTGCGGCAACTGCAACGCGTGCCTCGATCTGTTCGGTTGTCCTGCGTTCTACGTCGCAGACGGCCTGATCGAGATCGACTCCGGCCTGTGTGTGGCTTGCGGAGTGTGCGCCCAGTTCTGCCCGAACGACGCCATCTATCCGGTGGCGCGATCGCCGGAGGAAGGGTCGCTTTGAGCGGAACTCTGGGGATTGCCGGTGTCGGCGTCGGCGGCCAGGGCGTAGTCCGTCTGGCTCGCCTTCTGGGAAGGGCGGCGATGCAGGCCGGCCTCGAAGCACGGGTCGGCCAGATCCACGGCTTGTCGCAGCGGGGCGGCAGCGTCGAGGCGACCGTCGTGATCGGGCCCGGGAACACCGCCTATGTCTCTCCCGGTGAAGCCGAGGTCGTGGTCGCGCTCGAGCCTCTCGAAGCGGCGCGGGCTCTTCCCAAGATATCGGGCAATGCCAGCGTGCTCGTGAATCGGACCCCGATCGTTCCTACCAACGTCACCCTCCATCGTGCCGCTTATCCCGATCTCGACTCCCTGCTGTCGCAAATCGAAGATGTCGCTCGCGAGGTACATCTGATCGAAGGTACCGAGCTGGCTCGGCAAGCCGGCAGCGTGCGCCTACTCAATGTGGTCATGGTGGGCGTGGTCGCCGGGCTCGATCTGCTCCCGGTGCTCCCCGGCATCCTGGCCGCGACGGCGGAACAGTTCCATGGTTCGCCCCACACTCTCGCCAGAAGAAGGGCCTTCTCCCTCGGTGAAGAACTCGGCCGGGAGTTGGCGGCCGCACGCTTGCTAGCGACTCGCGCCGCGATCGGCGAACCGGGGCGTGACCACCCCGCGGCCCCCCAGCGATGACGGAGACCGCCGCGGTAGGCTGTGGCGAAACCGGAAAGCAGGCCTGAGAATGGCGTTCAAACTCGGTGTTGACGTTGGCGGGACGTTCACCGACTTCTTCCTGTGGTCTGCCGATGGAACGGTGTCCACCTCCAAGACGCTCTCGACACCGTCCGATCCATCGATCGGAGTTCTCGACGGGATTCGCCAGATTGCCGCCGACCAAGGCACGGACTTCACCTCGTTTGCAGGTCAGATCACAACCATTGTTCACGGCACCACCGTCACCACTAACGCCACGCTGACGAGGAACGGCGCCAAAACCGGCCTGCTGACCACCAGGGGAGTCCGCGATGCGCTCGAGATGCGTCGCGGCATACGCGAGGAGCAGTACAACAACCGATTCACCAACGTCGTTCCCCTGGTACCTCGCTATCTGCGCGCTCCCGTGGCGGGAAGGCTCGACTACAAGGGAGACGAGGTGGAGGCTCTCGACCTCGATGACGTGCAAGCCGCCGTTCGGCTGTTTGCCCGCGAGCAGGTCGAGGCGGTCGCCATCTGTTTCATGAACTCATTCGCCAACCAGGCTCACGAAGAGGTCGCCGCCGAAATCGTGCGCCGGGAGCTCCCGGAGACCTTTCTCAGCGTGTCGTCTGAGGTCTTGCCGACCATCCGTTTCTACAACAGGGTTTCGACCACCGTTCTCAACTCCTACATCGGCCCGATTCTGCGCAGTTACCTCGAAAGCCTGACCGCCAAGCTGGCCGCAGCCGGCTTCGGCGGTGTGCTGTTGATAATGCAATCAAACGGCGGGGTCGCCCTCCCCGAGCTCGCGATGCGCCGACCGGCGACGACACTGCTTTCCGGGCCGGCCGGGGGCCCGGGGGCGGCGGTGGCCCACACCAGGGCCCATGGAAGTGACGACTGCATCGTTGTCGACATGGGCGGGACCAGCTTCGACGCTTCATTGGTACGGGACGGTGAGGCGGCGATGTATCAGGAGAGCGAAATCGATCGCTTGCGTATCGCGCTGCCGATGCTGGCGATCACCACCATAGGGGCCGGAGGGGGCAGTATCGGCTGGATCGACGAGGGAGGCCTGCTGCGGATGGGCCCGCAGTCTGCAGGCGCCGATCCCGGCCCGGCATCCTACGGTCGCGGAGGGGACCTTCCCACCTGCACCGACGCCAACGTCGTTCTCGGATACCTCGACCCCGGTTTTTTCGCCGGAGGAGCTATGCCGCTCGAGTCAGATCAGGCGAGCAAGGCGGTTGCGCGCCACATTGCCGAGCCGCTCGGCCTCAGCGTTGAGGAGGCCGCGGCCGGGATGTACCGGGTCATCAACACCAACATGGCCCATGGGGTTCGCGAGATCACCGTTGAGCGCGGCTTGGACCCGCGCGACTTCCCCCTCGTGGTGGCCGGGGGAGCGGGATCGCTCCATGCGTGCATGATCGCTCGCGAGCTGGAGATCCCGTCGCTTCTCGTGCCTGCCACCGCCTCGGTTCTGTGCGCAGCCGGCATGGTGCTCAGCGACCTG
>CAMYJM010000384.1 GCA_947258635.1 uncultured Acidimicrobiaceae bacterium | reverse complement strand
CCGTGACGACCGTGTAGCCCTCGAAGGCCAGGGCGCGCTCGACCGCATCGCGCACTGCGCGATCGTCCTCGGCCACCAGTATCAGCCCGCTCTGCTCCATCGCTTCATCTACCTGGTCCTCTACGGCAACCGGAGGTTACGCCTCTCGAGAAGTATTGACCGGCCGCGTAAGAGTGTCATGAGAGGCCTGGTCTCTTCGGACGTTCTGCTTAGCTGGATCCCACCAACCCGGAATCGTCACGGCCGCCGCTAGGTTGCCACTGCGAGCCGGCTGTTGGCCTCACAGTAGGGAGCGAGATGCAACTCGGAATGATCGGCCTAGGGAAGATGGGCGCCAACATGTCGGAACGCCTGGTGCGCGGCGGCCATGACGTTGTCGGCTACGACCTGAGCGCCGAATCCGTTGCGCGTGTCGTCGCTATCGGCGCCCGGGGGGCTACTTCGCTGGAGAATCTGGTCGGCCAACTCACCGCCCCGCGCGCCATCTGGCTCATGGTGCCCCACGGAGCGCCGGTCGATTCGACTATTGGGGCGCTGCGCCCACTGCTCGATCCGGGGGACGTCATCATCGACGGCGGGAACAGTCTCTACAAGGAGACATTGCGCCGCTATGCCGAATGCTCCGCCGCCGGGCACCACTTCGTGGACGTCGGCACCAGCGGCGGCGTGTGGGGCCTCGCCGAGGGCTACTCGATGATGGTCGGAGGCGACCCGGAGGTCGTGTCAACTCTGCGGCCACTCTTGGCGACCCTGGCACCGGCACCCGACGAGGGATGGGGCCACGTGGGACCGGCCGGTTCGGGCCACTTCGTCAAGATGATTCACAACGGCATCGAATACGGGGTGATGCAGGCCTATGCGGAGGGGTTCGCCATCCTCGCCGCCAAAGAGGAGTTCGGGCTCGATCTGGCCGGGGTTGGGAGGGTCTGGCAGCACGGATCGGTGATCCGCTCCTGGCTGCTCGATCTGACCGTCGCCGCCCTCGAGGACAACCCGACGATGGCCGGCATCGCGCCGCACGTGCCCGACTCCGGCGAAGGCCGCTGGACGGTGGCCGAGTCGATCGACCTCAACGTGGCGGCCCCCGTCATCACCCACTCGCTGCTGGCCCGCATCGGCTCTCGCGACGACGCCGGCTTCTCCCACCGCCTTCTCTCGGCTATGCGCAACCAGTTCGGTGGACACAGCATCAAGCGGGAGGAATAGCCATGGACCCGGTCGACCCGCATCTGTTCGTCATATTCGGAGCAACCGGCGACCTCACCCAACGCAAGCTGATCCCGTCGATCTTCCGGGTCATGACCGAAGATGGGGCCGCCGCGGCGCACAACCTCCTCGGCGTGTCGCGGAGCGCCTGGTCCGACGACGACTTCCGCCAATACACCAATCAATCGCTGCACACCGCCGGCTATGACGGATCCCTGGTCGACGAGTGGTGCCGGGAACGGGTCTTCTACCACCAGACGGAGCGGAGGGCCACCGACCTCGACTCGCTGCGGGAACGCATCGACACGATCGAGGCCGAACTGGGGCTGCCGGGTAACCGGGTGTTCTACCTGGCACTACCGCCGGCGGCCTTCTCCTCGACAATCGATCAGCTCGGTCAGGCAGGGCTGGCAAGCGGTCCGGGTTGGACCCGCCTCGTCGTCGAGAAACCGTTCGGGCACGACCAGGCAACCGCCCACCAGTTGAACGATCAGATCCACACATATTTCGACGAGCACCAGGTCTACCGCATCGACCACTACCTCGGCAAAGAAACCGTTCAGAACCTGCTGGCGTTCCGATTCGCCAACCTTCTCTTCGAGTCGGCCTGGAATCGAGATCGCGTCGAGGCAATCGAGATCACCGTCGCCGAAAACCTCGGCACCGAAGGGCGGGCCGATTACTACGACAACGCCGGGGTCATCCGCGACATGGTGCAGAACCACATCACCCAGCTGATCAGCCTGATAGCGATGGAGGGTCCCCGCGCTTTCGACGCCGACGATATCCGGAGCGAGAAGGTCGACGTGCTCGAGTCCATCTCCCCGATCAAGGCCGAGAACGTGGTGTACGGGCAATACCAAGCCGGCCTGATCGACGGAGAGCCGGTGCCGGCCTACCGCGACGATCCCGAGGTGGCGGAAGGGTCGGTGACACCAACATTCGTGGCCATGCGGCTCAGTATCGCCAACTGGCGCTGGGAGGGCGTCCCCGTCTTTGTCCGCACCGGCAAACGTCTGCCGCGCAAGACGACGCAGATCGCAGTCGTCTTCCGCCGGCCGCCGGTCTGCATATTCCACGGCGTCCAGGACGAATGTACGTCGCACCACAACGTGGTGATCCTCACATTGCAGCCCAACGAGGGCTTCGAGGTGCGCTTCGACATCAAGGCGCCGGGCAGCCCGTTGACGCTGGTGTCGCAACCGCTCCGCTTCGATTACGACGAAGCGTTCGCCCGGCTCCCGGACGCGTATCAGACCCTGATCCTCGACGTGATGGAGGGCGACCAGACGTTGTTCGTGCGGTCTGATGAGGTCGAGACTTCGTGGGCCCTGTACACGCCGCTGCTGGAAATGGACCTCCCCGTGTTGCCCTACCCGGCGGGAAGCTGGGGCCCCGATGAGGTCAACGAGCGCCTCGGTCTACCCAACGGCTGGATCATGCGCCCGGAGTGAATCGCAACGCTCAGCGGGTCAGATCGATCGTCGGCTCCTCTGAGGTGAGGTCGACGGCGACGTCGGCCGGGAGCACTCCCAGACCCTGAAATCGGGTTACCCCGGAGGGCAGGTGCGCCGACAAGCGCTGGTAGCGGGAAGTGCCGGGCGCGATCACACCCGACCCGAAACTGGCAGCCGACGGCGGGCGATCGCGCGGCGTGGTGAGGTTCTCGATACGTTCCGCGATGCCCCTCGGCCCGGCCTTCCGCCGCCTGACGCCGCCTGAAGGGTGTCGACCGCCCATCTCACACTCTCCTCTCACCGCCGAGCAGCAGGTATCGACATTCTACCGCAGGGCCGCCACATTCCCGAGGGCCTTGAGCATGGTGACTAGCCCACGACGTAGCATGGTCGAGACCATGAGCACCATTGCGGTCTCGTCATCGGTTGCCGTTGCGGTACCCCCGGCGGTGGCGTGGGGGGTCATTGCCGACTTCTCCCGCAACCCCGAGTGGCAGCGCGGCATGAGGTCGGCCCGCTGGCTGACCGAGCCACCGCTGGCCGTGGGATCCCGCTACGTGCAACACGCCCCGCGTGCTGACAAACATGCTGGAGAAGNCGAGATGTACGATCCGTCTTCGAGGTCATCGAGCTCGACCCGGGACGGCGGGTGACGATCGACACCGTGGAGGGGACGTTCCCCATCACCGTGACACGCAGTGTTGCTCCCGCCGGTACCGGCTGTCTGATCTCGGCAGACGTGCGCGGCGATGCCGGCGGTCTCTTCCGCTTGGCGGCACCCCTGTTGCCCGCCCTGGTCAAGCGATCCGTCGGCGGCGACTACAAACGGTTGAAGCGCCTGCTGGAGAAGTCCGCCGGACCTAACGATTGACCGGTCGGGGGCGCCACACCGTTCTCCGGCTCACATCCTCGCCGGCAAAGACCACCTCGCAGAACCGCCGTTGCTGAGTCCGTATTCGAATCCGGGCAGAGGTGTCTCGAGCAGCGCCGCCAGCCCCTGACAGATCGGCCCCTGGTGAGTAACCACTATCACGGTGGCACTCCGATCCCGCCGGGCCAGTCGCTCGAATACCCCGGCCGCCCGCCGACCACATTCCCGGAACGATTCGCCCCCGGGCGCTGTGTAATCGGGATCGGCTTTGACCTTCGCCCAGAATCCCAGTCGATCGAACTGCTCGCCGGTGAGCCCCTCCCAATCTCCGAGACTACCTTCGATCAGGTCGGGCTCGACCGCCACCGACAGCCCCAACGGTTCGGCAGCAGCCGCGGCGGTGGACAATGCCCGGCCGAGCGGGCTGCTGTAGACGGCGCTCGCCTCCGGGTATCGCCGCCGGAGCTCCTCTGCGAGTTGCACCGCCTGGGTGCGCCCGGCGGCAGTGAGTGGAGAGTCGGTGTGGCCCTGGTGCACGCCGGAACGGTTGCCCTCGGTCTCACCATGGCGGGCGATCACCAGGCGCGTGAGCTCGGCGGCAGCGCCGTGGGCTTCGTCGTTCGCGGGCATCGCCGCGCCGACCGGCTTTCCCCTAGATGCCGCTCATCCAGGACGCGATCGCCGCCGCGATCGCCGGCCCTGAGTCCTCCTGAACGAAGTGGCTGCCGCGCACCGTCACCTCGGTCTGGTTGGGCCAGGTCCGGCAGCGGTCCCGCTGGGGTCCGATCAGGATCGAGCCGGGGTCGGCATTGATGAACAGCTTCGGCATGTCGGTGGTCGCCAGCCAATCCGCGTACGCGGCGACGATCTCATGGGTGTCGGCCGGCTCCCCCTCGATCGGGATCTCCCGTGGCCAGGTGAGCGTGGGGCGTCGCGACTCTCCGGGCTCGATGTACGGCTGGCGGTAGACCGCCATGTCCTCATCGGAGATTCCGTCGAGAACCGAGGCCGGGAGGATGCGCTCCACGAAGACATTCTTCTGGATCACCATCTCCTCGCCGGCCGCCGAGCGCAGCCCCTGAAAGATGCCGCGGGCGGCGTCCGGCCAATCGTCCCACGTGACCGGCATGACGAGTGCTTCCATGTAGGCGATTCCGCGGACTCGATCCGGATGGCGGTGCGCCCAATCGAACCCCAGAGCCGAACCCCAGTCGTGAACGACGAGAATCACGTCGTCGCCGACGTCGACTGCATCCAGGAAGGCATCGAGGAAGCGGCGGTGCTCGACGAAGCGATAGCTGCCCGGGCCGCTGTCTTCCAGCTTGTCCGAGGCGCCCATGCCGATCAGGTCGGGGGCGATACACCGCCCCAACGCCGCCAGCGGCGGCATGGTCGTCCGCCAGAGATAGCTCGAAGTCGGGTTGCCGTGGAGAAAGACGATCGTGGGATCGCCCTCCCCCATCTCCCGATAGGCCATCCGATACCCCAGGACATCGACAAACTTCTGATGCATGACTCCACCTCACTGAGCGACCCCTCCACGCTAGTGGGGACAGCGGCACCGAGTAACGGGTGTACCGTTTGCCGCCTACCGGTTCGACTATGAAGCCGAAGACCAGGCTCTCCCCGATCTGACCCGGGGCATCTGAGGCACTCAGCCGGCTTTGACGCCCACGAACATCTTGAGGACCTCTCCGTCGGAAATTGTGGCCTCTTCGTAGCGAGCTTCGAAGCCCACCTCGCGCAGGGCTCGCAACCACTCGTCCTGCGAGAACAGCCCGCACAGGTGGCGGTCGTACAGCACCGACGTGCCGGCGTCTTCTTCGTAGAGGAGGTAGGCAAAGTCGACAACATAGGTCGTGTCGTCCGGATCAGGGTCGCGGGACCATTCCAGATAGCGCATGCTGCGCCCCTCCCCGTCGTGCCCGCCGTGCCCGGTTCCCGGCCGAAAGGTCTCCTTGAGATGGTCGGGTACGAACAGAGCCAGGCCTCCCGGCCGGCAATGCTCGAAGGCCGTCCGCATCGTCGACTGTAGATCGTCGATCGTCGTGAGATAGACCACCGCGTCGTGCACAAAGACGGCGTCGTACTGCTCCCCGAGCCGGACCGTTCGCATGTCGCCGAGGTGATGGTCGCACTCCGGGTTCAGCTCCCGGCTGACCTCCAGCATTCCCGGCGACTTGTCGACCAGCGTCATCCGGCAGTACCGCTTGAGGTGCGAGGCGTTGTTACCGCCTCCGCTCCCCAACTCGAGGACGGTCTGCGCTGCTCGATCTCCCGCGGCCAGGATTCGCCGGTAGACCGCGGCTTCCTCGGCGTACTCCTCGGGCGCGGTCAGCAGCGGAAACCAGGGGGCGAGCTCTCCGTACAGGCGGGGCAGATCGGTCATACAGGCTCCACCTGAAGACTACGCGGAGCCGGTAGCTGGTCGGAGCCCACAACCGATCCGCCGTCAACCGAACGAGCCAGCCGCCTTGTCCAGCTCATTGCCCTTTCCGGCGGGCGCAGCACCCACCACGTCACCGGCCGGATTGCCCACCCCTCGAGGGGACGCCGCGTCACCTCGTCAGGATCGAAGCGACATGGGCGGTTCGATCCGAGACCAGCGCGGCTGGGAGGCCGCACAACTACGGGGCGAACGCCGCAGGCGTCGCCGAGCGCTCGGTCGACTCCTGATTCGACCGGCCTCAATACACATCCCGCAAG
>CAMYJM010000383.1 GCA_947258635.1 uncultured Acidimicrobiaceae bacterium | reverse complement strand
GACTCGGGTCGGACCGGTTCTTCGTGCTCTCTTCCATCGTTGGCGAGCAGCACGATTACGACTGGCTGGAGCAGAACATCGGCTCCGACGAGGACGTGACGGTGACCATCGTCACGGAGGATTACGGGGCACTAGCCGTCGCCGGCCCCCGGGCCCGCGACGTGCTGGCCAAGCTGACCGCGGCCGATCTCGGCAACGACGCTTTCGGCTGGCTCACCGCACGGGAGGTCGACGTCGCCGGTATACCGTGCGGCGCATTGCGCGTGTCATATGTGGGCGAACTCGGCTGGGAGCTGTACCACCCGATCGATCGCATGCAGCAGCTGTACGACGCGATCACCGACGCCGGCGCCGAATACGGGATTCGCGACTTCGGGCTCTATGCCATCAACTCGATGCGCATGGAGAAGGCCTACAAGGGCTGGGGCTCGGAGCTGACGACCGAAGTCACGATGCACGAGGCCGGCCTGGAACGTTTCCTCAGCCTCGACGCCGGCGACTTCAAGGGACGCCAGGCCACACTCAAGATGGCTGCAGAAGGCCCCCGCATTCAGATCGTCTACATGGAGATCGCCGACGGCGACAACGACGCTTTCGGCAACGAGCGGATCTTCCACAGTGGCCGCGAGGTGGGTCTGACGACCAGCGGCGCCTACGGCCACGCCACCGGCAAGAGCCTGGCGTTCGGCTATGTCGAGCCGCAACTGGCGGCGCCGGGAACCGAGCTGGAGGTGATGCTGCTCGGCGAGATGCGCCGGGCCGTCGTCCTCGCTGAGGCCGTGTACGACCCGACCAACGAGGTCATGCGGGCCTAGGTCCCAGGCTAACGAGACGCCACGGCGTAGATCTGCATGTCGGTCGGTATCCACTCGTGGAGATCGACCGTGAGCCCGTCGGCGATGCGGATCGCAGTAGGGCCGGCGGCAGTGATGAAGACCCACTCGCTGTCCGCGGACCATATGACCCCGGGGCCGGGCCGGGCCCCGAGGGGGACCCAGGAGAGGAGTTCGCTGACGGACCCATCCCGAAGATTCGCCAACACGACCGCAGGAGGGGAATCCACATCGACCGCACCACCCATGGTTGTCACCAGCCAGACACCGTCGGGAGAGACTTGAGGTACACCCGGTTGGATAACGGCGCCGAATCCGGAGTCTTCGATCACGAGATCGTCGGGGGCTGGCCCGTCGAGCATCGACACGACGATGCGGCAGTTGCCTTGTCCCGCATCGCATTCGAGCCAGGTGACCCGACCGAGGGAGGAAAGGCCGAGGCCCCAGCCGGTCCACAGCTCCCGGACCGACCCGTCGAGTGTGACCAGGGCCATTTCCGTGCCGGACGCGTTGCTGACATTGAGGAGAAGCCCGGCGGCGGTAGAGGCCACCGGGTAGGCAACACCGACAACCGACGCCGTCGTGATCATCCTCCCGTTGTCGCGCGACACCTGGCTCGCGAGGCTGGGATCGTCGGAGCCGCCGGTACCGAGTTCGCGCCCTGGAGCACAAACGGCTGCGAGGCGATGCCGTTGGGGTATGACCATACGGCTCCGTTCGCCGACGTAACCCAGCCGCTGCCGGCCGGAGTCGCCCCATCGACGCCATCGGGTGGCAGCAGGTTGTCCGGTGACTCGTAAACCGTGGCAATACCGTCCTCGAAGTCAATAACGGCAGCCCGGCGGCTGTTGGCCGCGACCGTCAGCAACTCAAACGGCAGCGGCGGATGGGCATAGGTCACGACCTCGGTTCCCACCGGGTCGGGGAGCACGTCGCCTCCGGGTCCCAGGTCGAGACTGAGAGTCCTGAACAGGCGATTGCCGCCGCCGTAGGCGTAGAGGGTATCCCCGGTCCAGATCAGCGAAGGATTCGACGCGACAGGCGAGCTGGCGCCGCGCTCCCAGACGTCGGCAACCGGGTCGTAGGACCAGATCTCGGGGCTGAGCCCGTCCGATGTCGCATTCTGATGCCAGACCAACATGCGGCTCCCGGTCCACGCCACTGACTCGGGAGTCGAAACCCAGAAGGAATCGATATCCGGCGATGGGGGCGGCGCTATCGCTCTCCACTCGCTCGTGACGGGGTTCACAGCGAAACCCGCATAGGCCCAATCGGCCTCCGCATCCCCGCCGCCGGCGATATCGACACCCCAGAGTATGACCTCCTCACCCGTCCAGACTCCTGTGGCGTCCGCCAGCCCAATCGGCTCACCGGATGGCATCAGTCCGTCGATGCGGGTTCGCCCGACCAGTCGCCAGGAGTCGGCGACGGGATCGTAAGCGGCGACATTCCCGACATCGCCGAAAGCCTGGACGGGGTCACCCCAGACGATCATCTCGGTGCCGGTCCACACTCCGCCGGCGTTCTCCCACTCCAGTTCGGGAGCGTTCGCGATGCGTCGCCACGAGTCTTCTGCAACATCGAAGGCGTGGCCGCCCGCTCCCCAGCCACCGAACAGGAGCACCTCGGTCCCGGTCCACACCGCGACATCGTCGGGCGCTGCAGGAATCGGGGCCGACGGCAGCTCGCGCCACAGTCGGGTCGCCGGGTCGTAGGCCGCTCCGTCCGGGCGATCGCCGCCGAGGATCAAGACCTCGGTCCCGGTCCAGAGGGCCGTGGCTCCGCTCCGGGGGGCGATCGGTGCCGGTGGCATCGAGAACCACACGTCGACGCCGGGATTGAGAATCCCGCCACGCTCCGCCGGTGACCCGGAGAGCTCACCGCCCCAGACGACCAACTGCTCTCCGGTCCATGCCACCGCGGCTCCCCGGCGCCCGTCGAAGTCCGAAGCCGGGAGCACCGTCCATCCACCGAACTGGTATCCGCCGAGGCTCCGCGTCGGGGGCCGAATCGGCTCGAAAACGGGAGCCGGTGAGATCGACGGCGAAATCACGGCCGGATCCGGATTGTGCTCCGGCGGGTCCGGCTCGGATAGGGGCAAGGGGGCGACGGTGCTGCCGGTCCCCCCCGAGCTCCCCGACCGGCTCAGCACTCCCGTCAGCAGCAGAATGGCCGCCAAGACAATCGCAGCTACCAGGAAGACCTTCTGCGGGGCCTCGCCGGGCGGGGCTTCGGGCCGAGGAGCTCCGACGGCCGATTGGTCGAGCCGCGCCCGCAGCTCGTCGTAGAGCTCCTCATGGAACGTCTCGGGAGGTTTCACCGGCCCGTCGAGGCCTTTCATGGCCGCCAGCGGATCGAAGCCATCAGCGCGCTCGGCTTGCTTGAACTCCCGGTGCAGTGTCCTGGCGCCGCGGGCCAGCAGAAACTCGGTGACTCGCTGACCGCGGCCGATGATGCCGGCCACCTCACGCAACGACAGATCGTCGACCTGCCGCAGAACCAGTGCCGCCCGCTGCGTGGCGGGGATCGCCTTCAGCGCCCAATGGACGCGGATGTTCGCCGCCGCCGTCGTGCGATGGGCGGCCGCCGCAGCACTCGTCACGGCAAACTGGCGGCGCCGCTTCGTCTGCTGATCTTGCCTGCGGTAGTCCTCAACCAGCTTGGAGCGGGCGAAACCGATGGCAAAGGCCACCTCGTACTTGACGTTGGCCGGCAGCGGCCATTGCTCGACGATTGCCTCGAACGCCTCGCGGGCGGCCCGCGCCGCTCGCGACTCGTCGCCGAGGCGGGTGAGCAGGTATCCGTAGACGGCCGGTAGGGCGCGATCGTAGAAGGCCCGGAAGGGGTCTCCGGTTCGCTTGGTCATACACGCCCTCAACTCGCGTGCTCAGACCCTATCCAGCCACCGGTGATAACGATGCTCCCGGCGCTGCCGGGCTATTGCCAACCCACGGGAGCGACCTGGAGGCGGCGCACGGTGCCGGCGCCGTCCAATGTCTTCTCCAGGGCCCGGATGACCGCCGCAGCTTCGTCTTGACGAGATGCCATAGCGAGCACCGTTGGCCCTGCCCCACTCCAGGAGGCGTGGGCGGCTCCCGCCTCCAGCGCGGCGGCGATCAGGTCGCCGGTCAGCGGAGACAGCCCGTAGCGAGGCGCCTCGTGCAGCTCATCTCCCCGGGCATGAGCCAACAGCTCCGGGGCTCCGGTTTGGAGGCCCAGCAGCAGGAAACCGAACCGCGATAGGGACCTGACCACGGCGGCCCGGTCAACAGATCCAGATAGTGCGGCGCGCGCCTCGTCGGTGCGGAGCGGCGAGTCCGGAACAGCTACGAGGAACACCAGCGAGGGCGCTACCTCGAGGCGCAAATGGTGGAGGCCATCGACGAGCACGAGTCCCCCAAAGACAGCCGCTGCGGCGTTGTCCGGGTGCCCATCCATCCCGGCGACGATGGTGAACAGGTCGGCGTCGTTCGGCTCGATGTCCTGCGCTCGGAAGGCGGCGGCGGCGATCGCCGTGGCGACGGCCGAGCTGGAGCCCAACCCGCGTGAGCGGGGCACCTCGTTGTCGATCTCGATGACAAAGGGCCCGGTCGCGGCGGCCGCGGCGGCCCGCCTGACGAATTCCCCTTCACCGGGAGTCCACTCTTGCCCGTTCTGGCGAACCAGCCAGGCGTTTGCGGGCGAGACGGTCGCCCGACACCGCATCTCCCAGGCGATGGCGAGCACATCGAATCCGGGGCCGAGGTTCGCCGAAGAGCCGGGCGCCGTGGCAAAGCCGGAGGTCATCGGCCCGGCTCGAGCTCTACGAAAATCCGGGTCGCCTCGGGGACCTCCACCTGAATCGCCGCCTCGACGGCATCGATTACGGCTTCAGCCTCATCCGTCGTGAGGCCGTCGTCGAGATGTACGTCCATGTTGACGGCGATCGGGGCGAGGA
>CAMYJM010000382.1 GCA_947258635.1 uncultured Acidimicrobiaceae bacterium | reverse complement strand
GCGGCGATCCGCCCTTCGAGCCGCAGACCGTCGGCGACGAAGCGATGGTCCTTGCGCTCTCGGGAGCTGGCGAGAGCAGAAGCCACGAGGGGCGCCGCCTCATCACCCCGGCCGCCGTCGACCAGGACGGTGGCCTCCTTGAGGAGCATGTCCTCCGCGTTGAACATCAACCCGAGAGCCTCATACTGCTCCCGGGCCTTCCGAAAAGCTGCGGCGGCCTTCTCCAGCTCACCGACTTGAGCCAATACCTCGCCCCGGGCGTCGACGGTGGTGGCCTCGAGGCTTGGATCATCCTGCCCCACCCGAAGCGCCTCGAGTTTGTCGACATACTCGCCGGCCGTCGCGATGTCACCGGACCAGGCAGAAAGCGCGGCCACTTGCGCCAGCCATTCGACGGCGTCGGGTGTGGTCTGCGGGTCCACCTCTGCGGCGGCTCTGATGAGAAGCTCTCGAGCCCGCACCAGCTGACCCCGCGCCCAGGCGGTTCTCGCCTGGCCGACGAACGACCGGGCCAGCAGGAGACGGTCGCCGGTGCGATCGGCGATATGGCGTTGCCGGGCGACGATCTCCTCCGCCTCGTCGGTTTCGCCCGCCCATGTGGCGAACCGCGACATGTGGGTGAGGGTCTCGAAGAGTGCCTCGCCGTCGGTATCCGACGCTCTGGCGACAACTGCGGCGAGGGTGCGGCGCGCTGCTTCGTGATCGCTCTTGTCGAACCAGAAGTCGCCGATGCCGGCCGCCAGTTGCAGCGCCATGGCGATCTCATCGTGCTCGAGGGCCCAGTCGATGGCATCTCGGATGTTCATCTCGTCACGCTGCAGACGCTCATAGGCGGCGATACGGTCGCCGGCGGCAATCGCGGCGGCACTGCTTCGGGCCAGTTCGGCGTAGTGGCGGGCATGGCGGTGCTTCACCTCTTCGAGCTCGCCGGACTCGGCGAGCTTGGGTGCTACGTAGTCGCGAATCGTCTCCAGCATCTCGTAGCGCGCCGGGTGCCCGCCCCCGGATACCACCAAAGACAGATCACCGAGGTGGGTCAGCTGGTCGAGGAACGGCTCCTCGGTGGAGCCGGCCGCCACCGCTTCGGCGGCTGCGAGGTCGAACCCGCCGCGGAACGCCGCCAGGCGGCGCAGCAGGGAGCGTTCCGCATCGTCGAGATGCTCATAACTCCAATCGATAGTGGCCTGCAGCGTCTCGTGGCGGGGCCGCGCCCGGTCTCCCCCCGTGAGCAGGGCAAACCGCCGGTTGAGACGCTCTTCGAGCTCCTCGACGGACATCACGCGCAGGCGGGCGGCCGCCAGCTCGATAGCCAGCGGGATGCCGTCGAGCCGCCGGCAGATTCGCAGAGCCACCTCGCAGAATCGCTCATCGACATCGAGGTCGCTGCGCCATTGCCGGGCCCGGTCGACGAACAGCTGCAGGGCGTCGGGCGGGCCGCTACTCGCGTCATCCAGGCTGAGCGGGGGCACCCTGTACAACACCTCGCCCGGCAGCCCCAACGGTTTGCGGCCGGTCGCCACGATCGTGACGGAGGGAGCGCTCGCCAAGACCCGGCGGACCACATGGGCTGCGGCGGTGACTGCCTGCTCGCAGTTGTCGACGAGGAGAACCATCTCCTTGCGGCTCAGGTAGTTGAGAATCGTCTCTTCCAGTGCAGTGTCGGGCTCGGCGGCGAGCCCGAGTCCCCGGGCGAACGCTTCGCCCACCGCCACCCGGTCGGTCGCCGCGACCAGGTCGATCAGGACCGCCCCGTGGCGCGGCCGCAGCGGTGCCCGGCCGACCGCAGTGACGCCGAGCCGAGTCTTGCCGATCCCGCCGAGGCCGATGAGCGTGATCAGCCGGCTGGTTCCCAGCAGCGAGTGGATCTGCTGCAACTCCAGGTGGCGCCCGACGAACTCAGTGAGGTAATGGGGAAGGCTCGCCGTCGGCGGTGCGGGCGTCGTCGATCCCAGCTCGGGAGCTTGCAGCAGGATCTTCTCTTCGAGCTCCTGGAGCTGCGCCGACGGCTCGATCCCCAGCTCTTCGCCCAGCAACGAACGCGCCTTCCCGTACGCCCGCAGTGCTTCCGCCTGGCGCCCGGCCCGATAGAGCGCCGTCATCAGCTGGCCCCAGAACCGCTCGTCGAACGGATGGGTCGCCACGAGATCCTCGAGCTCCCCGATCAATTGCCCATGACGGCCCAGCGCCAGATCGGCATCGATCCGGTCGGCGATGACCGCGCGCTGCGCCTCGAGGAGTCGTTTCACCTCGGCGCCGGCGAACTCATCGTATGTGAAGTCGGCGAGCGGCGGCCCCCGCCAGATCTCGAGCGCGGCGCGCAGGGTTTCCGCGGCCAGCTGGGGGTTGGACCCAAGCTGCGACTGCCCGGCCCCGGCCAGGTCCTCGAACTCATACACGTCGAACTCGTCCCGCCCGACCTCGAGCGCATAGCCGGGTGGCCGAGTCACCACCCGGGCGCCGTCACCGAGGGACTCGCGCAGTCGCGAGACATGGAAGTGCAGCGCCTTGACACCGCTGGCTGGAATGTCGTCTCCCCACAGCTCGTCGAGGATCCGGTCCGATGACAGCGTCTCGTTGGAATGAACGAGCAACAGTGCCAGCAGAGCCCGCTGGCGGGGTGCCGTCACCGCCACCTCCGCCTCACCGTCCTCGATTTGAAGCGGGCCGAGAATGGCGAAATGCATCTGGACGTCCCCGGTAGCTAAGGAGCGACTTCCACCCTACCGGCCCCCAAAGCGCGAATGCCCAGCTAGGGGGCCCGGAACGAGGGCGCTTAGCGACCGGAATGTGACCGCTTAGCGGGCCGGCAGCCGGCCGGGCGGCGGCGCCAATCGGCTGCAAAGAGGTCGGGCGCACGTTTGGTGCATGAAGCACCACACGACCCTCCTGGCAGTAATCGCACTCCTGGCCTTCGGCTCTGTGACCAGGCCGATCGGCGACGAGCAGCAGCCCGACGCCCCCGGCATACACGGTGCCACGGCGGCAACCGAGCTGGAAATTCTGGCGTGGCTCGAGCTGTTAGCCAGAGCCGGCCTCGACCTGCCCGAGCTGGCAATCTACGTCCACGACTCGACTGAGGCGTGCGGCGGCTGGCTCGGCCTCTTCGACGCCGACGGCTCCGGGCACCGCATCGACCTGTGCGGCAACGTACTGCTCCACGAGCTGGCCCACGCCTGGGAGCACCACCACGTGACAGACGCCACCCGGCAGGCCTTCCTCGAGTACGCCAACCTCGAGGTGTGGAACGACCACGATACGCCCCACCCCGCCCGCGGCATCGAACACGCCG
>CAMYJM010000381.1 GCA_947258635.1 uncultured Acidimicrobiaceae bacterium | reverse complement strand
GGCTCTCGGCGACCGGGTCGTAAGGGATGGCGGCGTTGGGACCATCGTCGCCGAAGGCATGAGTTCCGGTGGGCGAAAAGTGTTTGTGAGATGGGACGATGCCGGCCCGGACGACAACCCTTCTGAGCACTTTCCCAATCTTCTGACCAGGTTGGACGCAGTGCTGCCGGGCTGGAACTCCTAGCGGATCCGCTTCCCTACGCAGGCGCGGCGATCCGCCAGGCAATCCGGACGCAGCCGAGCATCAAGAGCGCGGTGGCCACCCAGACCCCGTTGAGCCCGAGGCCGACAGTGAGCACCACCGCCCCAACCAACGGTCCCAGCAGCCCCGCCATCGGCGCCGAGGCGTTGTAGATACCAAAGAACCTGGTGGCCTCATCGAGCGTCGCCACCTCGAAGAAGTACGCGTCGGTCAGCGGCTCGATCAGGGCGGCGCCAATGTTCACGGCGGCGAACATGAAGAGCAGGAGAGCGGGACTGAAACCCAGCAGCGGGAAAGAGGCGGCTCCCCAGCCGAGGATGAGGAACCCGGCAATCAGGTAGGGGCGGGTGCCGCGTTCCTGGGCCCGGCGGCCGACCCACACCTCGAGCAGGACCAGCGGGACGATGCCTCCGGTGACGACCCACCCGACGATGTCCGGCCCGTAGCCGAGGTCGATCACCGCCAGGGGAACATAGATCGATGAGATGATCCACCACACCTCGAGCCCGACGGCCAGCACGAACACCCGACGCAGGCGGGGCCGCCGCAGAAACGCGACGAGACTCGCAATCGCCTCGTGACCGTGCTCGACCTCGCCGCCTGGCGTCAGTGCCGGGTGAGCATCGAGGTGAAGCCGCCACAGGTAGGCCAGGGCGAGCGCAAAGAGGCCGGAGATCACCAGGAAGACGGCTTCGATGCTGAGGAAGCGGGCCACATAGCCGGCGAGGAGGGGGCCGATCAGCCAGCCGAGGTTGATGAACAGGTAGCGCCGACCTTCTTGAATCGCGATGTTGGCGGCGGTCGCGAGATCCCGCACCAGAAGGCCCATGACGATCGTCAGTAGCAAATAGGCCACCGACCGCGGTAGGTCGAAGGCTGCCAGCATCGAGAGACTCCCGGCCAGGCTCATCCCGATCAAGAGCACCACTATCAGCACCAGGGAGATGCTCCCGATCAGGACTTTTCGGTGGCGCCGGAATGTCGCAGAGCTCGCCACCGCCGCCACCGTTCCCAGCAGGGCGACTGCCGCGAAGTAGAACCCGACGGGGCCGTCACCACCGGCGAGCACCGCGATCTGGATGGGCAGGATGGTCCAGAACGCGGCGTCGCCGATATTGACGATGAGGGACAGCCGGGCCAGTTTGGCGCCTTCAGCATGCCGGTGATGCAGCGCGGGGCGGCGCGGGTGGTACTTCAGCATCGGAGGACCTTACCGGGAGGCCTCGGATGGGTGACCCGCTACTCGGGAGCTCCTCCCTCTCCTATATCCAGCCGGATCGGTCCCTCCAGGTAGGTGCGCACCGTCGGATAGGCCAGGTCGATGCCGTCCTCGGTGGCAAAGGCCTCCAGCACGCCACGCCACACGCTTTGTTCGATCGACCGCCGCGAACGCACATCGGTCAAGAAGCGAGCGGTGAGCATGATCCCGCTGTCTTTGACCGTGAGGTAGACGGTGGGCGTCAACACCCCGAGCTTGATGTGGTAGCTGCGGGCGGTCTCACGGATGCGAGCCCCCGCCCGCGCTTCGATGTCGGGCGCCGCGCCCCGCACGGTCTTGAGCAGGATCTGTTCGGCCCGCTTCCAGTCACTCTCGAAAGTCACCAGAACGGGTATCTCATGCCAGATGAACTCGAAACCTTCCGTGTAGTTGGCCACCTGTTGGAGAAAAAGGACCCCATTGGGAATGTGGATGAGGCGGCCGGTCGCCTGCTCGGCATCGACCCAGTTGCCGACCTCGGCCACTGTGAAGCGGAACAGGCGGATGTCGAGCACATCTCCTTTGGTTCCGTCAATCTCGATGCGGTCGCCGACCCGGAACGGACGGCGGACGACGATGTAGCCCCAACCAACCACGTTCTTGAGCACGTCGGCCAGAGCGATGGCAAGGCCCGCCGAGACGACCGCGATGTATGTGGCCATGTTCGAGAAGGAGGAGAACCAGATCCACGCCAGGGCGAGGCCGACGAGAATCGTCGTCGAGTACGTCGTCAGCTTCCCGCTCCGGTAGAGCACGTCGGTCTCGTCGGTGCGCCGATGCACCCCACGCAGGATCAGGGCCCTGGCGATCAGGGCGACCAGCACCACAATGAGCGATGCCAGTATCTTCGCCTGGGTCCCGGTGGCGATCCCGAACTCTTCGCTTATCCAGTCCACCCTGCGGGGCTTCCTCTCGTGTCGCTCATGCAGTCGGATGTGACCCGGACGTTACCGCTGCCGCGTCGCCGGGCGGGCGCGGCCCTCGCCCGACTGGGACCATCCGTAGAGTCAGGGAATGATTCGAGTCACCATCACCGGCAGCGGCACTCCCATCATGGTCCCGGGACGGGCCGGGCCGGGTGCACTCGTCGAGGTCGGCGGCAACATCAAGCTCCAATTCGATGCGGGCCGGGCCACCTCCCTGCGCCTTACCGAAGCCGGAATCTCGCTTCCCGAGCTGACCGCGGTGTTCATCACCCACCACCACAGCGATCACCTCGTCGGGCTGAGCGATCTGGCCATGAGCCGGTGGTTGGAGGGGCCGCCCGCCGCAGCCGCCCCCCTCCTCGTGGTCACTCCCGACGGGGAGGCCGCCACCATCGCCGAACACGTGCTCGACGTGTGGCAGGCGGAGATGGCCACACGCGCCGAGCACACCAGGCGGCCCGGTCCGGCCATCATCGAAGTACAGCGATTCCCCGCCGCGGCCGTTCCCGAGAGGGTCTTCACCGTGGGCGCGGTCACGGTATCGGCCGTCCAAGTCCGCCACGAACCGGCAACGCCGGCCGTGGCCTATCGGGTCGATACCCCCGATGGCTCGGTGGTCATCTCCGGGGACACTGCGATGTGTCCGGCGTTAGAGGAGATCGCCGCCGGAGGGACCGTGCTCGTGCAAGAGGCGTTTCGGCCGCAGGCCGTGCCCCCCGGGCTTCTGTCAGATCCCGAGGCCATCTCGGCGTATCACTCGGAGGTCGTAGCGGTCGGCGGGATGGCGGCCCGGGCCGGCGTGGGCACCCTGGTTTTGACCCACCTCATCCCGGCCCCTCGCACCGCCGCGGACAAGGCCGGCTTCGTCGAAGACGTGCGTCGCGGCGGATTCGCGGGCCCGGTG
>CAMYJM010000380.1 GCA_947258635.1 uncultured Acidimicrobiaceae bacterium | reverse complement strand
AGAGCATCAGTGCCTCGGCTGACTTCTCGACCTGCACGGCCACGCGGTCACCGGGTTCCACGCCCATCGCGACCAGGGCGCTGGCGATGCGCCCGGTCGTCGCGACGATGTTGTCGTAGGTAAACGTTGCCCCGGCCGGCGTTCGGATGAAGACGCGGGTCGGGTCGGTTATCCGGTTGCGCAGAAGCGTGAAGAGATTCATGTCACTTGTGCTCCGCTCAGAACCTGACCTCGAACCCATGGAGCGCCTTGTCGGGCGTGACGTCTTGGATCGCGACTGAGGTGACGACAGCGCCGGGCGGCCCAGCCTCGAGGAAGGTGATGAGCCGGTCGACGGCACCCTCGGATCCCTGGGCGCACAGCGCAACCGAGCCGTCGGGCTGATTGCGCACCCAGCCGACCAGGCCCAGCTGCTGAGCTTGGCGCCGGGTGGTGAAGCGGAAGCCGACTCCCTGCACGGTCCCGGTGACGACGATGTGGACGGTGCGCATCGGAGCCAACGCTACCTTGACCGGAAGTCCGCGACAGCGCATCGCCTCCGGCGAACATCATTCCGCCGGCGAGGGCGGGCTGCTTGCGTTGCGCCGCAGCACTCAGGCAGACTGCCGCCGTGGACATCACCTTTTTCGATCGCGACCTCGAGACCGCCCCCCGCGAGAGGCTCCGCACGCTCCAGGAGGAGAAGCTGGCCAACCTGATCGGCCGGATCCACGGCGTGAACCGCTTCGCCACCGCCAAACTCGACGGGGCCGGGGTGGAACCAGGCGACGTGCGCACCCTCGACGACCTCGTCCAACTCCCGTTCACCACCAAGGCCGAGCTGATGGCCGCCCAAGACGGCGCGCTGCTCAGCGATAACTGCACCTTTCCGGAGCCCGCCTACACCCGCATGCATCAGACGTCGGGGACCACAGGCGCTCCGCTGCGGGTGTTCGACACCGCGGAGAGCTGGGACTGGTGGGGCCGTTGCTGGGGATACGTGCTCGCCGGGGCCGGGCTCACCTCGGAAGACCGTCTGTTTGTGCCCTTCTCCTTCGGTACCTTCATCGGGTTCTGGTCGGCGCTCGGCGGCGCCGAGAAGATCGGGGCCCTGATGATCCCGGGTGGCGGGCGCAATTCGGAGCAGCGGTTGCGCGTGATGGCCGAACTAGGGATCACGGCGATGTGCTGCACGCCGACCTATGCATTACGCCTGGCTGAGGTCGCCCGTGACGAAGGTTTTGACGTCGGGGACCTGCCGTTGCGCATCACGGTGCATGCCGGTGAGCCCGGCGCCAGCGTTCCCGCCACCAAACGGCGCATCGAGGCCGCGTGGGGGGTCAAGTGCTTCGACCACGCCGGTGCCTCAGAGGTGGGGCCGCACAGCTTCGAGTGCCAGCCGCAGCCGGGAGCGACGCACGCCATCGATACCGAGTTCATCGTGGAGGCCATCCGGCCGGGGACCGGGGAACCGGCCGCGCCCGGCGAAGACGGCGAGCTCGTCATCACCAATCTGGGCCGCATCGGGTTCCCGGTGCTGCGCTATCGGACCGGTGATCTCGTCCGCATCGACGACAGTCCCTGCCCGTGCGGGCGCACCTTCACCCGCTTCGCCGGAGGGGTCATCGGCAGGGCGGATGACATGGTCGTGGTGCGGGGCGTCAACATCTACCCGTCGGCGGTGGAGAACCTTTTGCGGTCATACGCCGAGGTCGAAGAGTTCCGTGTCACGATCGCCCGGCGCCGCGAGATGTCCGCAGTGCTCCTCGAGATAGAGTGCCGCGGCGGAGTTGCCGGTGACGAGGTCGGCCGTCGCGTGGCTGCGGACTTCGTTGCCAAGCTGGGCATGCATGCCGAGGTCACGGCGGTTGCCCAGGGAACCCTGCCCCGCTTCGAGATGAAGGCCCGGCGCTTCATCGTCGAGTAACCGGGCGGCGCCTATGCAGCCGGGATCGTGAACCAGAAGATGGATCCTCCATCGTCGGCGTTCTCGATCCCGGTTTCACCGTTCAAGCGGCTGACGACGCGGTCGACTATGGCGAGCCCGAGGCCATGGCCTTCGGCGTCGTTGGCCGCGCCCCGCTCGAATTCGCGGAAGATCCGCTCGCGATCGGCGGGGTCGACGCCGTTGCCGTTGTCCGTGACGGCGAAGCGAACCATGCCGTCGGCCGTTGTCTGTGCAGCCAGGTCGACCTTGGGCGGCGATCCGCCGTATTTGATGGCGTTGCCGATGAGGTTGATCCACACCTGGGTCAGCCAAGGGCCATAGGCCCGCACGGGTGGAAAGGCGCCGGACCGCGTGACGATTGCCCGGTTCTCCGCGATGGTGCGACCAACCGTGTCGAGCGCGGAGTCGACTGTGGCGGCGGTGTCCACGGGCGCCAGCTCGGGCATCTCGTGCTTGATTCCGTGGAGGAGCAGCAGCCCGTCGATTGTCTCCACCGCCCGGTTGCCGGACTGAAGGATCGATCGGAGGAACTCCGAGGTCTCGCCGTCCGTCGCTATGCGCGGGTCGTAGCCCAGCAGGTCGGCCGTACCGATGATTGTTGTGAGCGGGCCCTTGAGGTCGTGAGCCACCGCACGGGCGAAAGCGTCCAAGTCGTCATTGCGGGCGTTGAGCTCGAGGTTGAGCTCGGCCAGCCGATCGTGCTGCTCGGAGATCAGGTAGCGCATTCGAAGCTGGCGATGGGCGATCCATGCGCTGATCGGGCCGGAGCACACCAGCGCGATGATCAGGCCTTCCACGAGGATCTCGCCATCGACAAGAACCTCGAGCAAGACGAAAGTGATCAGTTCCGAGAGGATGATGGAGATCGCAGTGATCCGGCCGACGGCGCGAATGTGCTCGCGCAACGGTCGCTCGGACATCGTCGGCGGGGAGCCTCGTCGCGACTGCGTTCGGGTCGCCATATGCCGTTCTCTATCGGTAGCTGAAACAGGCCTCGCACATGACTATCGGCATGTGGGAAGCGTTCCTTGCGTCCCAGTCTGACTAGGCATGTCCCCGATCCACTCTCGAAGCTCTCCGGACGTTGGGGGTGAGACCTACGGGAGCGGGATCTCGTCGCGGTGCCCGAAACCCTTTGAGTTGTCGATGAAGTAGCCGCGGTCCGGGGCGAGCTCGTACCAGGCAATGCGCTCCAGTGCCGCCCGGATCAACGCCGGTGCTCGATCCGGTCGCACTACCGGGAACTTCTTCGCATAGCGAGCAATTGCCGCCACCCGATCCGACGGGGCGAGGATAGGAAATACAGCGTGAACCCGTCGTTGACGTAGAAGACGGCCGCCGCCCACGGTCCCTCAGCTCCTGATGTGGCAAGGGTCATCACATGGTGCCTCTCGAGATAGGCCAGCGCCTCCTCGCGACGATCCGACATACGATGTCCCCTTCTTGTCCCGGCTGCGGCCGCGGCGTGAGAGTACCCTGAGCCCCGGTTGTGTGAGCAGACAGAGGAGATAGGAATGAGACGTCTGGTCGTAGGGCTGGCGGGAGCCAGCGGCGTCGCCTACGGGATCCGGATCCTCGAAGTGCTGCGAGACATGCCCGATATCGAGACCCATCTCGTTGTTAGCGGGGGAGCCCAGCGCACGATCGAGCTCGAGACCGACTTTGAACGGGAGTATGTCGAAGGGCTGGCGGATCAGGTTCACGACCTACGTGACGTGGCGGCACCGCTCTCTTCCGGCTCATTCCGAACGATGGGGATGGTTGTGGTGCCGTGCTCGATGAAAACGCTGTCGGGTATTGCCAACTCCTTCAGCGACAATCTCCTCATGAGGGCGGCCGACGTGACCCTCAAAGAGCGACGTCCCCTGGTGCTGCTGACGCGAGAGACGCCCCTTCATCTCGGGCACGCTCGCCTCATGGTGCAAGCCATCGAGATCGGGGCCATCGTGATGCCACCCGTACCCGCCCTGTACCACCGGCCGAAAACGATCGAGGACATCATTGACCATTCGGTGAGTCGGGTGCTCGATCTCTTCGGAATCGAAAACGAGCTCGTCACCCGATGGGGCGGCGGATAGGCAATGGCCGATATGCCAGTCAGTCCGGTGGCGCCCCTGCCATGGCCGGCCATTCTCAATGATGACCAGCAGGCTTTCTACACCTCGGCCCGGCGGAGCGCCGCCGAGGTGCTGGCGCCAATCGCGGACTCCGGTCAGCCGGGGCGGGTCAACCGTCCGCTGCTGAGCGCTCTGGCCGCCGAGGACCTGCTTCCGTACCTCTTCCCCGAGCAGTACGGAGGAAGGCAACCGGACCGAGTGCGGGCGACCGACTTGTGCCTGCTGCGCGACGCCATCGCTACAGAATCGACCGAGGCCGAAACCGCTCTGGCGATGCAGGGGTTGGGGTCGTATCCGATCCTCGAGTCGGGCTCGTCCGACTTGGCGCGGCGCTGGATTCCG
>CAMYJM010000379.1 GCA_947258635.1 uncultured Acidimicrobiaceae bacterium | reverse complement strand
CCATCGTGGTCGGCACGTTGCCCGCTTTGCTCACGTTGCGATTGGGCCAGCTCGCGTTCTTCTGGGCCCTCATCTTCGCCATGGTCTATTGGTTGCTGGAGCGCGACCGGCAGGTGGCGGCAGGCTTGGTCGCCGCGCTACTTGTGCTCAAACCCCAATTCGCGGTTGCAGTGGCACTGTGGTGGGTCGTGAGCGGCCCCACGTATCGGCGCGCTCTGGCCACGATGACGGTCACCGGCGGCATCGTGTCACTCGCCGCGGTCTTGGCGACGCCGGGCTCGTTCGCCGGATTCTGGGATGCCGGCTCGAGAGTCTTGGACGAAACCGCGTTCCCAACGGGATTCTCCATCAAGGACGCGGTGGTCGGGCTGGGCGTGACGCTTCCGGCGGCGCTCGTAGCCATCTTGACCCTGGGGCTTGGCATCGGCGCGGTCGTCGCCGTCCACCAGCGTTGTCGGGATGACCTCCCGGCCATGTTTGCTGCCGGGGTCTTCGCTGCGGTGTGGATTCCCGCTCACCTGTTGGCTTACGACTGGGTGCTGCTCGCGGTCGCCGTCGGAGCTCTATGGGCGGCGCGACCGGACCAGCGCAATCAGTGGCTGATGGTTGGCGCCGCCCTTGCCGTGTGGGCCTTCGCGGCCTGGGCGATCGCGCTGACCGCGTATTCCGTGGCGGGAGTCCGGTTGGAGATCGCCGCGGTCGGCCTCGCCGTCATCGCCTGGTGGTCGTTCCGCAGCCTCCTCGTCCACTCGGCGACGGACGCGGCGGCCCCCGCACCTCGTACACTTCCGGTGGATGTTTGACACACTGACTGAACGCCTCGGCGATGCCTTCACCCGCCTGCGCGGCAAGGGCCGGCTGAGCGAGGCCGACATCGACGCCTCGTTGCGCGAGGTGCGCCTGGCGCTGCTCGAAGCCGACGTGAATGTTGGCGTTGCGAAAACGCTGCTCGCTCGGGTGAAAGAACGCGCCATGGGGGCCGACGTCCTCAAGAGCCTGACACCGGGTCAGCAGATCATCAAGATCGTCCACGAGGAGCTCAAGGTAACGCTTGGTGAGGAAGCTCCTCTGGTGAAGGCATCGGCCCCGCCGCTCGTGATCCTCATCGCCGGGCTCCAGGGATCGGGCAAGACGACCTCGGCCGCCAAGCTCGCCAAGCTGCTCAAGTCGAAAGGGCGCCGCCCTCTGCTGGTTGCCGCCGACTTACAACGCCCGGCGGCCATCGATCAGCTCGAAACCCTGGGCAACCGAGTAGGCGTCCCCGTCTACGTGGACCGCAAGGCAAAGCCGACCAAGCTGGTGAAAGCCGCACTGAAACAAGCCCGGGCGGAGAGCAACAACGTTGTGATCATCGACACGGCGGGCCGCCTCCAGATCGACAAGGAGCTCATGAGCGAGTTGGCGGCGGTCCGCAAAGCCGCCGACCCCGATGAGATCTTGCTCACGGTCGACGCCATGACGGGCCAGGAGGCCGTAAACGTCGCCAAAGGCTTCCTCGAGTACACGGATCTCACCGGCTTGCTCTTGACCAAGCTCGACGGCGATGCTCGCGGCGGAGCGGCGATCTCGGCGCGTGAGGTGACCGGACAGCCGATCAAGTTCGTGGGAATTGGCGAAGGTCTCGACGATCTCGACGTATTCCATCCCGACCGGATGGCAGATCGGATTCTCGGAATGGGCGACGTGATGACCCTCATCGAGAAGGCCGAGGCGGCGTATGACGAGGAGCAGGCGGCGGCGGCAGTCGAGAAGATGCGAACGGCCACGTTCGACCTCGATGACTTCCTAGAGCAGTTTCAGCAGATCCGAAAGATGGGTCCGCTGCAACAGCTGGTTAAGATGCTGCCCGGCGCAGGGGATGCTTTGCGCGACGTCGAGGTCAACGACAAGGATCTCGGCCGGGTTGAAGCGATCATACGGTCGATGACGCCTGTCGAGCGTCGCAACCCGAAGCTCATCAACGGGAGCCGCAAGCGGCGTATCGCGAACGGTTCCGGGACTCGCCCCCAGGACGTGAACCAGGTCCTCAAGCAGTTCGCGGAAGCGCAGAAAATGATGAAAGCCATCTCGGGTGGCAAGAGCCCGATACCGGGGCTCTCCCTACCCGGAATGGGACGCAGTAAAAAGAGGTGAATGAATGGCCGTAAAGATCCGCCTGACGCGGATGGGCAGGAAGAAGCAGCCCAGCTACCGGGTTGTGGTCATGGACTCGCGCAAGCCGCGTGACGGTGCCTACATCGAACAAATCGGTCGCTACGACCCCCGCGAGGACCCCTCGATCGTCGAGATCGACAATGACCGGGCACTCGACTGGCTCAGTAAGGGAGCCCAGCCGACGGAACGAGTCCAGAAGCTGCTCGAGATCTCCGGCGCCTGGACGCGGTTCCGGGTCTCCAAGGGCGATATCCACACGATTGATACCAAGCCGGTTGCCGAGGCAACGCCCGAGCCGGCGCCCGTAATGCTCGATGAGCTGCAAGCCGAGGCGGTTGGAGAGCCGGTTGTGCTCGATGAGCTGCAAGCCGAGGCGGTTGGAGAGCCGGTTGTGCTCGATGAGCTGCAAGCCGAGCCGGTTGTGCAGGTCGACGACGAGCCGCCGGTCGAGCCCGTGGCGTCCGCCGGCGCAGAAGCCGCATCAGAACCTGCTGAGGAGACGACATGAGTGGCGAGATCGTAGAGAAGGTCGTCTCGTACGTGGTGTCCAACATCGTTGACAACCCGGACGAGGTGGAGATCGAGGTCGTAGAGGACGGCGACGACGCAGTCGTCGCCGAGGTACGCACCGCCAAGTCGGACATGGGCCGGGTGATCGGCCGCCGCGGGCGGGTGGCTAAGGCAATCCGCACCGTGGCGCGAGCCGCGGGTGACGAAGAGGGCCTCGGAAGAGGGCCTCGACGTCCAGGTCGAGTTTCTCGACTGACACGTGCCCGCTGGTAACCGCGAGCGAATCGCGGTCGGCTACGTCCGCCGTGCCCACGGCTTGCGGGGCGACGTACTGATCAAGCCGCTCTCAGACGATCCGCTGCGCTTCGTTGTCGGCGCGTCCTTCCTAACCGACGAGTCCCCGCCGCGCCCGCTCGAAGTTACCGAGGTCCGGCCCCATCGCGAAGGGATCTTGCTGGGGCACCGCCAGGTCTCGAGCCGCCATGCCGCCGAGGCGCTCCGTGGTGTCAGCTTCACGATCGATCCCGGCGAGCGCCGCCGCCTCGACGAGGACGAGTTCTGGCCGGAAGATCTCGAAGGCCTCACCGCGCTCGACGCCGCCGGGGTGCCGCTTGGCGACGTGACCAGCGTCGTCACCGGTGCCGCCCAGGATCGGCTGGCGGTCACAACGCCGGACGGGCGCGTCGTCGAGGTCCCCTTCGTGGCCGCCATCGTGACCGACGTGGACATCGCAGGCGGCGTCGTCCACATGGACCCGCCGCCCGGCCTCTTCGACTAGTCCGCTGAGCCGCGGCCACACCGCGCCATCTGGTGGTAGCGGAGCGGTACATGCGGGTGACGGTGGGAGCCGTCTATGGTTGCTCGATGCTCGAGAAAGGCGGCCGGCTGTGAGCGAAGCTTGGGAAGCCCCTTTGACTCCGACTGCGTTTCTCGATCGCTCTGCGCTCGTGTTCGCCGAGCGAACCGCGGTCATCGACGGTGATCTGCGATTCACCTACCGCCAGTTTCATGACCGGTGTGAACGACTCGCCGGCGCGCTGATTGCCCGCGGCGTGAATCCGGGCGATCGAGTGGCCGTGCTCGCCCCCAACAACCGGATCCCGCTCGAAGCCCACAATGGAGTCCCCAAAGCGGCCGCGGTGCTGGTCGCCATGAATTATCGGCTGGCCCCCGCCGAGCTGGCCCACATCGTGAGTCACTCCGGGGCGAGGACCCTCATCTACGACCACATGTTCGCCGACGTGGCGGCGGCACTCCTCGAGCTGGTCGAACACGAGGTGGACGCCATCGAGGCCAACGGCCCTGGCGACGACTACGAGGCGATGTTGGCGGCGGCGACGCCCGCGGCGGTGCCGGTGGCCGACGAGCGCGCCATGCTGGCCCTCAACTACACCAGCGGCACGACCGGCCAACCCAAGGGAGTCATCTACCGCCATCGCGGCGCCTACCTGAACGCCCTCGCCGGCGCCTATCACGCCAAGCTCGACACGTCCTCAGTGTTCCTGTGGACCCTGCCGATGTTCCACTGCAACGGGTGGTGTTACACCTGGGGCGTCACTGCGGCCGGCGCCACTCACCTCTGCTTGCCCCACGTGGATTCGAGTGAGATCTGGCGCCTCATGACTCAGGAGGGCGTCACCCACTTCAACGGGGCGCCGACCGTGCTGACGATGGTGGCCTACGACCCGGCCGCCGAACCGGTAGCTCGCACCATCGAGATTGCCACGGGAGGGGCCCCGCCGTCTCCGGCGATTCTCGAGCGCATGGCCGAGCTCAACATGAACGTGACCCACCTCTACGGCCTCACCGAGACCTACGGGCCGGCGACGATATGCGAGTGGCAACCGGAGTGGGACGCGCTGCCGATCGCCGAGCAAGCGAGGGTCAAGGCACGGCAGGGCGTCGGCTGGGTCACGTCGCAGCCAGCCCGTGTCGTCGACGGCGCCGGCAACGACGTCGCCCCCAACGCCGAACAGATGGGCGAGATCGCCCTGCGGGGTAACAGCCTGATGGCCGGCTACTACAAGGATGCCGCGGCGACAGAGAAGGCTGTGCCCGACGGCTGGTTCCGCACCGGCGACCTGGCGGTGATGCACCCCGATGGGTACGTGGAGATCCGGGACCGCTCCAAGGACATCATCATCTCCGGTGGGGAGAACATCGCCTCGATCGAGGTCGAGCAGACCATCGCCGGCCATTCCGCGGTGCTCGAAGTTGCCGTCATCGCCCGTCCGGACGAGAAGTGGGGCGAGGTCCCGGTGGCCTATGTCGCCCTCAAGCCGGGCGCGGCCGCCACCGAGGTTGACATCATCGAACATGTGCGGGATCGCATCGCCCATTACAAGGCGCCGAAGTCGGTGATCTTCGGTGAGCTGCCGAAGACGTCGACGGGCAAGGTGCAGAAGTACGTACTGCGCGACGGTGTCTAGGGAACCACCCAGCTGTGCACGTCGCATGTCTGGGGCGGGAACAGGATCTGCATGAGGTCGGTCTGCTCTCCGAGGTTGACGTCGGGGTTCAGCTCGGCGAGGCCGGCGGCACCGAGCGGGCCGAGGATCAGCGAGACGATTCGGTCCGGGGCCACTCCCGAGCCCCCTTCACTGATCGGTCCGGGCACACCGCCTGCGCGGCGCATGGGGCCCACCCGGCCGCTCCCGTATGTGAATCGAATCGACGACCCGTACAGAGAAAGCAGCGCCTCACCTTCGAGGTCGAGGTCCGACTGGGCGAGCCGCCGGCTCAGCTCCGGGCGGATCGCCTCGAGGAGGGCGACCGGATCTTCGACACGGAGGTAGTAAGCGTCGTGCGACGGTGTCCACGGCGCCAACTCCTCGAGATGGCGCCTGGCGCCCGGCCGGCTCATCGCAGTGACGTCCCATTGGGCGCTATCACTGGCTGCGTTGATCAGGGCGGCGGCCGCATCCGTCGACTCAGCCACGATGTCGGTGAGATAGCGGTCGTCATCCCACGGGTAAACGCGGCCGAAGGCGCGCTCGCGGGATCCCTCGGCGACGATGACCTCGTAGTTGGGCGACCTCCGGTACATCTCCCAGACCCACTTGGTGCCCGTGATCGCCACGCCGGCGGCTCGCGCAAACGCTTCCTGAGCCTTGCTGATCGTCTCCATGTCGGCCTCTTCGGCGGAGCGGACCGACCAGCCGGGCGGCATCGGCGGTGCTTCGGCACCGGCGAAGAGGTGCATCCCGTCGACCGGAATGGCGTACTCATACCCGAAGCGGCGGTAGAAGTATGTGATGCCGACGATCCACTGCAGCATCTCGCCGCGCGTCGAAGCTGTGCGGTGAATCTCTTCGAGCAGGCGGCGCACCAGACCGTGGCCCTCGGCGTCTTCGCGGGTGGCGACAAACTCGATGGCGCCGGCCAGCATGGTGACAGTGCCGAACCGCAGCTGCCCGGGAAACACCGCCGCGGTCGACAGGACCTTGGCGCCGTCGGTGGCTACGAACCAGCGCTTGCGGTCGAAGTCGGGGTCGCCGAAGACCGTTTCTGCCTCAGTCGCGTCCTCATCACCGATGCG
>CAMYJM010000378.1 GCA_947258635.1 uncultured Acidimicrobiaceae bacterium | reverse complement strand
CTGGGGGTCCGACACGAGGGCCATGGCGATGCTGAGCCTTCGCTTCATCCCGCCCGAGTACTTGCGCGCCTGCTGCGCCGCCCTGTCCGTCAGGGCCATCATCTCGAGCAGTTCCCCGGACCGCTGCTTTGCCCGCTGCTTGCCAACGCCGTGGAGACCCGCCATCAGGCTCAGGTTCTCCCACGCATTGAGATGCTCGGCGATGGCGGTCTCCTGAGGTGAAACGCCTATGACGCGCTTGACCGCTATCGGATCGTCTCGGATGTCGTGGCCCATGATCGTGGCGGTGCCGCCGGTCGGCCGGAGCAGGCAGCACAGCATCTTGATCGTTGTCGTCTTGCCGGCGCCGTTGGGTCCCAAGAGCGAGAAGAGCTCCCCCGTTTCGACTGCCAAGTCGACGGAGTCAACCGCTACCAGGTTGTCGAAGGTCCGAGATAGACCCAGCGTCTCAATGGCGCTCATCGCTTCCCCTGTCCCGAGGTCCCTTCGTCCGCCACCGCGCCGCCGCTCCCGGACAACAGGCCACGCTGTCGTCGCCGCCGGGCTTCGTGACGACGGGTCTGGATTTCCCTCCGCGACAACTATGTCGCCCGGCCGCCACTGTGAATAGGGCCAGACGGCCCGGCGTGGCTAGGGGAGGCACCGCCCGGGCGGGCTCTGGAAGTCGGAGGTTCATGTCCGAGCCGATCGCCGTCGATCAGCGTCACGTCGCCAAACGCCGTGGGGTGGGGGGGTTAGCGCGCGCCGCACTTAGTCAATGACATTCCTGGACCGGTCCGGTTGGTTGGGACCATCGAAAGGGCATTGCAGTGAGTTCCAACATCATTCGTATGGTTGCGGAGGACATCGGGCGCCCGACCTTCGGCCCCGAGCCTGCCGACTTCGCCATCGAGGGCCGGCCGATTGAGAGCACCCACGAGTATTGCTCGAAGGACGGCACTACCAGCGGCGTGTCGGTCTGCTCCCCCGGATGCCTGCTCGAAGAGGACCATGCCGAGAACGAGTTCTGCACAGAGGAGCCGCGCTCAGCGAGTGACGCTTGGGGTGCCCGGCTCAAAAACGAACATCGCAGCTTCGGCAATCTGTCGATAGCCGATTCGCTCGTACATGGGATTCGATGTCGGGTTGGCGAGGTCGGTGTAGAGGAAGCAGAACGCGTACCCGCTTTCGAGCAACCATCGTGACTCTGCCGCCACGAGCGCCGACGCATACCCGCGGCCGCGCAGTCGCTTCGGGGTGTAGACGGGACCGATGCGAATGCCGCTCCCGGTGGGGTTGCCGTGTCCGCTCAACGACATCGGCTCGCCCGCCCACTCCCAAACCCAATAGGCGCCGGGGCCTTCCCCGCTGAGCCGACGGACGAGCGCCTGATGCATACGCTCCTCATCACGCGGCTCGTCGGGAAGCGCTTCGGCCGCGAAGTCGGCCAGCCATCTCCCGATGATGGCGCCGTCCGATGGACCGGCGGCTCGCGGCGAGCCCGGGGGCGCACGAACCGACTCGACCTGTCGCAAAGCGAACACGCCCTGCTCCATCTCGAGAGCGGCACGGCGACCCGTGATCGACTCCCACTCCGCCACGAATCGGGTGATCGTCGGTCGATTTCCGACGGCACCCGGAACGTTCCTCTCGGCAACCGCCATCGCGGCGAGTGGGGCTTCCGCCCCCGCGACGGCCGCATCGGCGACGATCAGCTTGTAAGGCCGGGTCATGGCCGCGGCCGCCACCGCCCGCCCGCCATCGACAACCAGATAGAGACGGCAGTCCGGAAAGACGTCTGGAGACCGGATAACGGTATTGACGACGCCCAGGATCAGGTTGTGGCGGGCCTCATCGGCCAGCACATCCGACGCCCGGTCGAGGAACTCTCGCGGGTCGGCGACGACTTCGGCTCTCATCCATGGAGACTACACGGGCCCGCCTACGGGCTGCGCGGCAGCGAGAAGTCAAAGACGCTCTCGCCGTTCTCGTACCGGTAGGTGAGGTCTCCCCCCATGAGTCGAGCCAGCTGACGCGATATTGCCAATCCCAGGCCGAGCGAATCGGCGAGGCCGGGGGCGTTGTGGGCGCGCTGGTAGGGCTCGAAGATCCGTTCGCGGTCCTCGTTGGGTATGGGGTTCCCGTCGTCGCAGACAAGAACACTGGCGATGCCACCGCTGCCGAGCACTTCGACCCGAATCGAGTCACCGCCGTACCGGAGGGCGTTCGACACGAGATTGCGAATCACCTGCCGCACCCGACCCGGGTCGCCCTTGGCTCGCGCGGCATCGCCTGTCAGCTCAACGAGGGCGGCCCGGTCGCGATCGAGCGACTCCAAGACTTGGCTAGCTTGAGCACGCAGATTGACGACAACTTCCGCCAGTTCCATTTCGCCGATGTCTGCTCTGGCGGCCACGAGAAGGTCGCTGATGATGTTGGTGAGATCTGCGCCGTGGTTCACCACCAAGTCGAGAAGCTCGGCTCTTTCCTCCGCCGATGTCGTCTCTGCGGAATCTCGGAGGATCCGGCTGAACCCCACGACGGCGGTCAGCGGAGTGCGCAATTCGTGGCTGATGCTGGCCAAGAACGCATCCTTGGCTCGGTTCATCTC
Organism: uncultured Acidimicrobiaceae bacterium; assembly: GCA_947258635.1. GTDB lineage: Bacteria > Actinomycetota > Acidimicrobiia > Spongiisociales > UBA5794 > JAHEJX01. Next base: position 736 of record CAMYJM010000378.1, on the reverse strand, counting down.
TTCCAGCCGCTCCCGATCGGCCTCCCGTTCCCAGAACGCAGCGAACATCTTGGCGGCGGTAGTCAATAGCGACAGGTCACTATCGGTCCATTCCCGCACCACCATCTGATCGGAGAAGCCGATCAGGCCGGCCCACTCGCCAGTGGCGAAGATTGGAACCTCGAGCTCAGATTTGACTGGGTACGGGTCTGATGCGTATTGCTCGTATTCGGGGCCTTCGAGCAACTCCGGGATGATGATGATGGGTTTCCCCCTTCCCAGAGCCTCTCGAGAGGTCGGCATGAGTTCCCATGGAACGAGATCCCAGAACTCGTTCTCGAGCTCGTAGCTCGAAGCCCCCGGATCCTCTGCTTCGGCGACGAATTGGGAGCAGAAGCCCAGTTCGGCGTCGACCACGTTGCGTTCGAGGAATACATAAGTCGCTTCGGTGGCCACCAGTAGGGCTTCCAGAGCGTTTTGAATCCGCTCCTCTCCCGAGCTGGCCAGCAGGGCCTGGGCGCAGTCGGCCAGCGCAGTCTCGTAGCGGGCGCTTTGTTCGACTTGGGCGACGGCACGCTTGTGTTCGATGGCGCTGCCGAGGATGTTGGCAACCGATCGCAGGAAGTTTGAGTCGTCGGTGCTGAAACGGCGCCGCCGGGTGGACTGCACGCCCAGGACGCCGTATGGACTGCCCTTTCCCTGGATCACCACGCTCATACCCGACACGACACCGTGATCGAGAAGAAGCCGGGGACCG
>CAMYJM010000377.1 GCA_947258635.1 uncultured Acidimicrobiaceae bacterium | reverse complement strand
CTGGTCAACTATCTCGGGACATTCAGCCCGGTGGCTCCTCCGAGCACCGACCGGGTCAACGAACTGCCCTAGACCTGACCACTAGTTGCTGCTGGGCCCGACTCCTCAGGGGGTCGGGCCCAGTCGCGCGCTCCGGCTGTTCTCCAGCTGGCCATCGCTAGGCTTGGTGTATGACCAAGCCAGACACCGCCCCCGACAAGAAGCGCCGTTCCAGCGCCATGAGGCCCTTGAAGGTTCTGGTCGCGGTCCTGGCGATCGCAGCAGTCATCAAGGAACTGCGACTCCCGAAGGAACAGCGAACCTGGCACGGTGCCCTCGCCGGGTTCGTGCCCTACGACTTTCGGATGCCCACGATCGACAGGATCAAGAGCACCGTCTGGAACCCGGATGGCGCCATCATCGTCAACCGCGCTTTCGGCGTCGGGTGGACCATCAATCTCGGGGCGATTGTCGCCAAGGTACGCGCCCGATCCGCGGCCGCCTGAGCCGGAGAACCGCCGCGGCCGAACTCCGGGTCGCGGCGCGCTTCAGTCAGATGGAGTTGAGATACCAACGGCCTCCGGGCCGGCGGCCAGCAGCAACTTGAAGTCGTCCTCGTTGAGGACGGGCACTCCCCGGGACTCGGCCGTGGCCAGCTTCGAGCCGCCGCCTTCGCCGGCTATGAGCGCCGAGGTCTTGCCCGAGACGGCGCCGGTGACTTTGCCGCCGCGGTCGACGACCGCCGCCTTGGCCGTGTCGCGGGAGAAGTCCTGCAGGGTGCCGGTGATGACAACCGACAGCCCGGCCAGCGTGGCGGCGCGCTCCTCCGGCTCGGCGTCGGCGAGCCGGACACCGGCGGCGGCCAGCCGATCGACCAAGCGGCGATTGTCCTCCTCGCCGATCCACTCGGCGACGGAGCGGGAGATCTCGGGGCCGATGCCGTCGATCTCCTCGAGCTGCTCGGGAGTGGCCGCCAGAATCGCTTCGAGGCTGCCGAAGTGGCGAGCCAGTGTCTGGGCGACGGTGCCGCCGACCATGCGGATTCCCAGGGCCGTCAGCAATCGGGCCAGCGGGCGGTCCTTGGCGCCTTCGATGGCTGCCAGCAGGTTGTTGACCGAGACCTCTCCCCAACCCTCCAGCTCGAGCAAGCCGTCGGGCTCCAGGGTGAAGATGCCGGCGGGATCCTCGATGAGGCCGTTGGCGAGCAGTGCATCGACCGTCTTGTAGCCGAGGCCCTCGATGTCCATGGCCCCGCGGGACGCGAAGTGGAACAGGTACTCCCGCAGCTGGCTCGGGCAAGCGAAGCCGCCCGTGCACCTCGCCTTGGCCTCCCCCTCGGCCAGCACGATCGGGTAATCACAAAACGGGCAGCGCGCCGGCATGTGCCACACCTCGGCCCCTGGAGGGCGCCTGTCGAGGATGGGCGCGACGACCTCGGGAATCACATCACCCGCCCGGCGCACGACGACGGTGTCGCCGATGCGAAGGTCCTTGCGCTGCAGCTCACCCTCGTTGTGCAGCGTTGCCGAAGTCACGGTGACGCCCCCGACGAACACCGGGTCGAGTGCCGCATACGGCGTCACCGCACCGGTGCGGCCGACGTTGACCAGGATGTCCCTGAGGATCGTCGTCTTCTCCTCGGGCGGCAGCTTGTAAGCGATCGCCCAGCGCGGGCTCTTGGCGGTAAAACCGGCGGCGGCCTGCTCGGCGAGAACGTCGGCTTTCACGACGACGCCGTCGATCTCGTAGTCGCGGTCATGCCGGCGATCGAGGGCGTCCTGCACGTAAGCTTCGACGGCGTCGATTCCGTCGACCCGCTTCGAGTCGGGGTTGATCGGGAGACCCAGCTCTCCGAGCCACTGCATCGCCTCGGAGTGGCGGGCAAACACGGGAGCGCCTTCGACATGGCCGAGCTGGTAGATCCAGATCGAGAGCTGCCGCTCCCCCGTCTTGGTGGGATCCTTCTGGCGCACCGAGCCGGCGGCCGTGTTGCGCGGGTTCACGTAGGGCTTCTCCCCCAGCTCCGCCTGGCGGCGGTTCAGCTCGGCGAACGCCGACAGCGGCATGTAGATCTCGCCGCGCACCTCGAGCACCACGGGCGCGCCCGGCCCGAGCGCTCGCGGAATCTGGTCGATGGCGCGCACGTTGGCGGTGATGTCCTCCCCGACGGTGCCGTCGCCCCGGGTGGCGCCCTGCACCAGCACTCCGGACTGGTACGTCAGCGAGACGGCCAGGCCGTCGATCTTCATCTCGCACATGTAGCCGTCCGGCTCACGGCCGAGAACCCGTGCCAGCCGAGCCTGCCAGCTCTCCAGCGCCTCTAGTGAGTCGGCGTTGTCGAGGGACATGAGCCGTTCGACGTGGCGGATGGGAGCGAAGACATCGCTAGTTCGAGAGCCCACCTGCTGCGTCGGCGAGTCCGGTCTCACCAGCTCCGGGTACTTCTCCTCGAGTGCGATCAGCTCGCGGACGAGGGCGTCGTATTCGGCGTCGGCGACGATCGGGGCGGCGAGCACGTGATAGCGGTAGTTGTGATCGGTGAGCACCGCCCGCAGCTCGGCGGCCCGGCGCGTCGCTTCAGGCCCGGCCACGACGACGCTTCCCGCTCACCTGACTACCTCAGCGATGGTGCCGCCGCCGACAACCTCGTCGCCGGCGTACATCACGGCGGCCTGGCCGGGCGCCACCGCCTCCTGCGGATCGTGGAAGCGCAGAACGTAGCCACTGCCGTCATGCTCCAGCGTGGCCGCAACCGCGGCCGCCCGGTAGCGCACCTTCACAGAAAGCTGGCGACGTTCCGGCGCCATCCCAGCAACGAACGACACCTCTTCGAGCCGACAACCCTCCACTTCGAGATCGGCTCTCGTGCCGATCACCACGGTCGCCGTCGCCGGCTGCAGATCGACGACATAGCGGGGCTCACCGAAGGCGAGGCCGAGACCTTTGCGCTGCCCGATCGTGAAGTCGATGGTCCCCTCGTGGGCGCCGACCACGGCACCGGTGGTGTCGACGATCTGCCCGGGTTCGGCGACTGCCGTGAAATTCTCCCGGAGGAAGGTCCGGTAGTCGTGTTTGACGAAGCAGATGTCCTGACTGTCGGGCTTGGTGGCGGTGCGCAAGCTGAGCCGGGCGGCATGTTCTCGGACCTCAGGCTTGGTCATCTCGCCGATCGGCAGCCGGACCCGGGCCAGTTCCTCCTGCCCCAGCATGTGCAACACATAAGACTGATCCTTGGCTGGGTCGAGCCCGCGCAGCAGCCGAAAGCGGCCGCCGTCGTGACGCACCCGGGAGTAGTGACCGGTCACCAGGACGTCGCAGCCGAGGGTCTCCGTCCGCTCCAGCAGAGTCC
>CAMYJM010000376.1 GCA_947258635.1 uncultured Acidimicrobiaceae bacterium | reverse complement strand
CCCTTGGGCAGGACGTCACGATTGTCTTCGTTCCACTCGGGCTCGGTAGACCAGCTCCAGCCTGCATCGAGCAGGATCTGCTTGGCGGTCTCGAAGCGCTGGACTTCGTCCTGGCCGTCGCAGATTCCGGTGAGATCAGGGTTCGCCCAGAAGCTGTTGCCCGGAGGCACCAGCGAGTTCGCGGCGATGGCGGCACCACCGAGAACGGTGTTGGCCATGAACCCCTTGTCGATCCGGCAGGCGAGTGCCTGACGGAACGAGAGCTCACTCATCGGGAATTTGCGGGTGTTGTACGCCAGGTAGCGGAAGCCGTTCTGCTCGTTGACGATCACGTTCAGGTCCGGCTCCGACAGCACGAGGTTCTGGAGACCACGCTGCAGACCCAGCGGGTTCAGCAGGAAGTCGACCTCACCATCGGTGAGCGCCAGGACAGCCGAGTTCTGATCGGAGTAGAGCGAATAGACCGTCTCGGACGCATACGGTCCCTCGACGTAGTCCGTCACCACTTCGCCACCAGGATCGCCACCGTAGGTCTCGGTGGTTCCGGACGCACTCGTGTACTCGACCGCGCCGTTGTCGTACACGGTGTACTGCGAGCCCTTGTCCCAATAGCTGTCGACTGCGGTGTTTCGCCAGAAGGCGCCCGGCTCACGCTCTGCCGAGACCAGCCCGGAAGCGTTCGGTGCACCCAGCCCGGAGGCCGAATACATGCCCTCGAACGTGTCGTTCTCGTCGACGATCGGACCCCAGAAATGCTCCGGGAAGATACTGCCGGTACCGGTCTGGAATGGCCACACGGCGAGGCCGGCCTCGAAGTTGTAGGTGATCTTGACCGTCTGGGCGTCGAGTGCCTCGACCGAAACGATACCGTTCCCGGCGGGAGCGGTCTCGTCCTCGTCGGTGGTCGGATCGTCCTCGACCGGATCAGTCACGAGTGGCCACTGGTTCGGGATGTTCCCACCCAGGCCGTCGTACTTCTTGACGGTCTCGAAGGTGAAGACCACGTCCTCGGCGTCGATCGGCTCACCGTCCGACCAGGTCACGTCGTCGCGGAGAGCCAAGGTCACCGAGAAGTTGTCACCATCGGGTTCGATCGCCGGTGGCGAGTCATCGGCCGCCAGCAGCGGAATCAGGGTGTATGTCGGTCCCTGGTACGTGTACAACGCCGCCATGTCGGGGTTTACGTAGCCGGTCCACACGTCGTTCTCGGTGTCGATTGCGGCCCACGGGTTGTCAGTGGTCGGGTCGCTGAAGATCGCGACTGAGTATGTGAATCCCTCGGCGGGGGGCTCGGTTGCCTCTGTGGTGTCGGTCGAATCGGCCTGAGTGGTCTCGGTGGTGTCCGAATCGTCCCCGGCATCCGCCTGGGTCGTATCGGTCGTCTCCGAGGAGCACGCAGCGGCGACCATCGCCATCACGAGGAACAGCGCAAGCCAGCGCCATCGGGTAGGGTTGGTCTTCACCAGTTGGTCCTCCAAGTTGGTCCTCCCTTACGTGTCGGCCCGACCACTGGCGGTGGCCCACCGACGGCGGAAGTGTAGGGACCCACCGACTACGCGGCAACATCCGCGCGAATTGCTCCGAGTTGCTTCCACCTCACTTGTTGCCATCAAAAGCCCCTCGTTGCGATGCAATCTGTCCCTAAGGTGATAGCTGCGCTGGACAGATTGACCAGGCACACCTGAGCGACGGTGATTTCGGGCTGCAACTTGTGGCCGATTGGCAACGTGATGTCGACATGCGCTCTGCCGAAACACCCGTCAATCACACACGTGCTCCCTTTCGACAACAGAATCCCCAAGGGGCCCGGCAGGACACAGTTGCAACGATGCGGTCTAGAAGCCCTAGTCCTTGGTCGATAGGCTCAAAGGCGCAGCTCCGGAGCGAGATGGGACGTTGTGAGCGATTGGCTGATGGCTGGCGTATGGAGGCTGATTCTCCGGCTTCCCCCTGCGATCGGCAGGAAACGCGTCGGCCAGCTTGCACAGAGAGCCCGGGAGGTTGTCGGTGCCGTTTCTACCTTGCACCGTGCTGTCCACCATTTCGTTGTCAGAGAGCTCCCCCGGTTCGGTACGGCTATGCCGCCGCAGCACATCGCTGACGGTCTCGATCTCCCGCTGCGGACGGTGATCGGAATCCTGGCCGACCTCGAGGCAAGAAAAGGATTCCTCATCCGGAACAGAGACGGCGACGTCGTGTGGGCATTTCCGGTAACCGCCGAACCCACCCCGCACCGAATCAGGTTCAAGTCGGGCGAGACGCTCTACGCCGCTTGAGCGGCCGACGCGATAGCGACACCCTTCGTGCAAGGGCACCTCAGAAGCCAACCGGCGCCAATCACCGTCGAAACCAGATGTGAGCATTGCTCAGAATCCATGACGCTCGAGATCGACAGCGATATGAACATCAAGGTTGAACCGCTTGGGGCGGAGCCGATGGTGTTCACACCCGACGTCGAGATATACGACATCGAGGCCCCAACCATCGTCGACGATTTCTGACGGGAGAACGTCTTCCTCTGGTCAGAGGAACATGCGAGGGAATACCGCAAGAAGACGCATCGCACACGCGGTGTGTACTCCCGATTGGACAGAGTCGCCGACGTCAACAGGGTCGTACAAAGCGCAATCTTCGGATTCGCCGCTACTCCCGTGGAGTGAGACTCCAAGCGGGTAGTCGATTCGGGCCGGCTCACCGGTCAGGATCCACGCCTCCGGCAACCTGCCCATCCGCAACAGATCCGCCAACAACCGAGCGTCGATGCGGTCGTTCTTGACCCGCTGCTTCTCAAACCCCGCAATACCCAGTGGGTGCGCCAAATGCACCGACCCACCAGCCTGAGTGATCACATCGGCCCCCCAGTACCAACCCCACGTCGCTTCCAATACCACCTCCGGCGATCACGCCCTGTAAGAGTTGAGATGTCGGAAGCTGCCACTTTGGCCGAGCGTACCGAGGACCTCGAGTCGGTATACCGAAGCGAAGCTCCGCGTTTGTGGCGGGCTCCCGTGGCGTACAGGGCAGTCCCGATGTCTCCGATGAAGCGGTTTCCGAGACCTTCGCTCAGGCATTGCGACGAGGCTCGGCGCTTCGGCATCCGGATCGATGGGCATGGCGTGAGCCACAAACCCCTGCGGCACAAGGGATCCGTTCCCGAACTGGCGGCGGGACTCGAACCTGTCAAGGGACAACGCGAGCCGGGCAACCGGCGCCCTACGGTGTACGACGCGCATTTCCGGTCGCCCAAGTAGCCGCGCCATCGACAACGCTCGGCGCATCCCTGGAGTTGCGCAGCAACTCCCAAGCAACGCCGCAGGCGTTGCCGAGCTGGCGGCGG
>CAMYJM010000375.1 GCA_947258635.1 uncultured Acidimicrobiaceae bacterium | reverse complement strand
TGCTACCCCTCTCGCCCCGCCTATACTCCCGGTAACGGTTTTCCCACCGGGTTCCTGTTTACCCTGAGGTTCTGCTTCTGCGGGGCTGTTGTGAACGGAGCAACCCAATACGGGATCGGGGTTTCTGCCCGCGGGCAGCGCCTCGATTTTCGTCTGTAAGAAACAGCCAAAGCGCCTCCCCGGGGACCGATGGAGGCGCACCGAAGAGAGAAGCCCAGGCATGAGAAACGAGGACACATAGTGCCCACCGTGCAGCAGCTCGTCCGCCAAGGACGCAAGCCGAAGCTGAAGAAATCGAAGACGTTGGCGCTGGCGGGCTCGCCACAGCGCCGCGGCGTGTGCACCCGTGTGTACACCGTCACGCCCAAGAAGCCGAACTCGGCGCTGCGCAAGGTGTGCCGCGTCCGGCTCAGCTCGGGCATGGAGATAACGGCATACATCCCCGGCGAGGGTCACAACCTCCAGGAGCACAGCATCGTGCTGGTCAGGGGCGGTCGGGTGCGCGATCTGCCCGGGGTTCGTTACAAGGTTATCCGCGGGGCGCTCGACGCCGCCGGCGTCGATGGCCGCAAGCAGGCCCGTTCCCGCTACGGCGCCAAGAAGGGTTAGCGCATGCGGAGAGCACCAGCAGAGACACGCAAGATCGAGGCCGACCCGATTTATCAGAGCGTCCTCGTATCCCAGATCATCAACAAGGTCCTGTGGAAGGGCAAGAAGGGTGCGGCCCGCCGCATCGTGTACGGCGCCCTCGAGATCGTTGAACGCCGCACCGGTGGCGAGCCGATCCAGACGCTGAAGCGTGCCGTCGACAACATCCGTCCCTCCTTGGAGGTTCGCTCCCGACGGGTCGGCGGCTCCTCATATCAAGTACCCGTCGAGGTACGGCCGCGGCGCTCCCAGACTCTGAGCGTGCGCTGGCTCGTCGAGTTCGCCCGCCGCCGCAAAGAGCCGACGATGGCCGAGCGCCTGGCCAACGAGATTCTCGACGCGGCCAACCGGACCGGCCTGGCGGTGAAGCGTCGCGAGGACGTCCACAAGATGGCGGAGTCCAACAAGGCTTTCGCCCACTACCGCTGGTAATCAACTAGAGAAACGCAAGGCAATGGCACGGAGCATCAAGCTCGAGACCGTACGCAACATCGGGATCATGGCCCACATCGACGCGGGCAAGACGACTGTCACCGAGCGCGTCCTGTTCTATACCGGCCGCACCCACAAGATGGGTGAGGTCCACGAGGGCGGCGCGGTGATGGACTGGATGGAGCAGGAGCAGGAGCGCGGGATCACGATCACCTCGGCCGCAACGACCTGCGCATGGGACGGTCACACCATCAACATCATCGACACGCCCGGCCACGTCGACTTCACCGTCGAGGTGGAGCGGTCGCTGCGCGTTCTCGACGGCGCCGTTGCCGTTTTCGATGCCGTCAGCGGCGTCGAGCCACAGTCCGAGACCGTATGGCGTCAGGCCGACAAGTACGGCGTGCCGCGGATCTGTTTCATCAACAAGATGGACCGGATCGGTGCTGACTTCTTCGGATCCGTGCGGTCGATCGTCGAACGGCTCGGTGGCAACCCGGTGGCCGTGCAGATCCCGATGGGAGCCGAAGACAAGTTCGGCGGTGTGATCGATCTCGTTGAGATGCGAGCCATTGTCTGGCACGACTTCGAAGGCAAACAACGTGAGGTCGTCGACATCCCGGACGAGTACAAGGCGATGGCTGAAGAGTGGCACCACAAGATGCTCGACGTCGTAGCCGCAGAGGATGACGAGCTCATGGAGAAATACCTGCTCGATCACGATCTGAGCCCCAACGAGATCCGTCAAGTGATCCGCAAGGGAACGATACGCCGCGACTTCGTGCCGGTGCTTTTGGGCACCGCGCTGCGGAACAAGGGCGTGCAGCCGCTGCTCGACGCCGTTGTCGCATACCTGCCGAGCCCCGCCGACTTGCCGCCCACCCGTGGCTTCCGGCCCGGCGATGAGGATGTCGTGATCTCGCGGGCACCCTCGGATACGGCCGAGTTCAGCGCTCTTGCGTTCAAGATCATGAGCGATCCCTACGTCGGCAAGCTCACCTACTTCCGCGTCTACAGCGGCCACGCCGCCAAAGGCGACGCCGTGCTCAACACCACGACGGGCAAGAAGGAGCGGTTCGGCCGGTTGCTGCGGATGCACGCCGACAACCAGGAAGACATCACGGAGATCATGACCGGTGACATCGTCGCCGCGGTCGGTCTCAAGAACACCAAGACCGGTGACACTCTCTCGGCCGTCAACGCCCCGATCCAGCTCGAGTCGATGACGTTCCCCGAGCCGGTGATCTCGGTGGCGATCGAGCCGAGGACCAAGAGCGACCAGGACAAGCTGGGTAACGGCTTGGCGCGGCTGTCGGAAGAGGACCCGACGTTCGAAGTGCGGGGTGACGAGGAGACCGGTCAGACGATCATTTCCGGGATGGGCGAGCTCCACCTCGAAGTGCTCGTCGACCGCCTGCTGCGTGAGTTCAGCGTGGAGGCCAACGTCGGCCGCCCCCAGGTGGCCTATCGGGAGACCGTCAAGGCGGCCATCGAAGGCGTTGTGGTCAAGCTGAAGCGGCAGACCGGTGGATCGGGGATGTTCGCCGAGGTCAAAGTGAGTCTTTTCCCGGGAGAACCGGGCACAGGTTTTGTCTTTGTCGACAAGGTCCGAGGCGGCAACGTGCCGCGGGAGTACATCCCGGCCGTCGAGAAAGGCATGAACGACGCAATGGTCTCCGGCGTGCTCGCCGGGTATCCGTTGGTCGATATCGAAGCACATCTCACGGACGGTTCATCGCACGCGGTGGACTCGAGCGAGATGGCGTTTCGGATAGCCGGATCGATGGCTTTGCAAGACGCCGCCAAGAAGGCTGGAATCAAGCTGCTCGAGCCGATGATGGAGGTCGAGGTCGTCACCCCTGAGGATTACATGGGTGACGTCATCGCCGACCTGTCATCCCGGCGCGGGCAAGTGGAGTCGATGGAACAGCGCGGGCAGTCCCGGGTCGTCAATGCTCTGGTGCCGCTCGCTGAGATGTTCGGCTACGTGGGTGACCTGCGGTCACGGACGCAAGGCCGCGCAACCTATACCATGCAGTTCCACGCGTATCAGCAAGTACCGCAATCGGTCGCAGACGAAATCGTGGCCAAAGTCCGCGGTGAGTAAGTACTCGAAAGCACCATATACATAAGGAGAAGCCTGGGGTTATGGCTAAGGCGAAGTTTGAGCGGACTAAGCCGCATGTGAATGTTGGGACTATGGGTCATATTGATCATGGGAAGACGACGTTGACTGCTGCGATTACGAAGGTGTTGGC
>CAMYJM010000374.1 GCA_947258635.1 uncultured Acidimicrobiaceae bacterium | reverse complement strand
ACCCGTTGCCTGGGTAACGAGTGTGGCCGCATCGAGACACCACTCGCGTACAGCTCATCTCTAGTGACGTCGGTGGCCGTCGCATCCAGCGGCGATGTATGGATCACCGTTAGCGATGGTGTCGCCCACTTCGGTGGTCGCCGGTGGTACGAGCATTACATGAACACCGAGGAGTGGCCCGATGTCGAGCGCGTGGTGTTCATCGACCCGCTGGGTGACGTGCTCGAGCCGCAGCCGGATCGGCTGCGGCCCGTCGGCGTAACGGTGGCGCCGGACGGAAGCGTATGGGTGGTTACGGAGGGCGGCGGTCTTCTTCAATACGACGGGGACCGTTGGATGGTGCACAGTCCAGAGATGGGGATGCACAGCGCCGCGCACATCGTCGCGGCAGCTGCTGATGGATCCGTTTGGTTGGCCCTCAGGGATGTCGGGCTCTACCGGTTCGTACCCGGGACCGGAGCCAACCCGCCGGGCGGACCGACCGAGTACCAGATCCCAAGCGAAGAGGCAGAAGAGGGCGCCTGACAGCAAAGGCACCGTTCACCGTCACCATCGCACTACGGGCCCGGCGGTGCCGCCGGAGAAGCGAACGCGGTGTCGGGCTCTGTGCCAACCGCCGCTCGAAAGGTGGCTGTCCTCAACCTTGAAAGGGTGCCGATGTGATGTATCAGCTGCTCGTCACGCTCGGCCTCCGGGGCTTCGTCGCATATGGGCCGGCGCGACTCGTGCAGCCGCTGAGCTCGCAGCGCCGCGGCTCCTGCGTTTTGAGGCTCTAGTCGGATGGTCCGGCAGGCGCGATAGTGGAGTGGAGGTTCCTCATGGACCGCCGATCTCGTCTCGTTGTATGCCTCGCGTTGGTTCTGGTAGCCGCCGCATGTGGATCTGGAGACACCTCCGAGCCGTCGTCGACGACCTCTGTGTCGTCGACCACAACACAACCGGCCACCACGGACATGACCACCTCAACCACGGCGCCACCAACAACGATCCCACCGACTACCACTCGATCACCCCCGACCACAGCAACCACGACGACGGTGTCACCTGACGCGACTCCACCCGAGCTGGTGATCACCGCACCGCAACCCGGCGCCACCGTCACAACCCGCACCTTCCGGTTCGAGGGCACCACCGAACCGGGATGCACCGTGACTGCCGCCGGCCGCTACGCCGCCGACGTCGACACACAAGGAAACTGGTCGATCGTACTCGTAATCAACCCTGGTAGCAACCTGGCCACCTTCGTCGCCACCGACCAAGCAGGTAATACCAACACCGCCACCATCGCCGTCAACTACCAGTCACCAGGCCAAGCCGACGGCACCGTGCTGATCGCCCATGAACAGGGCGTCTACCAGGTTGACCCCGATGGAGACGTCTCCACTCTCGTCGAAGGCGAGGTCGCCGCGGCCGTCGACGACACTCGCGGCGGGCTGCTGGTCCAGACCCACAAGGGGCGCAACTGGGAAGACGAAGAGGACTGGTCGACCGTGATCTGGTGGGTACCCAAAGGTGGCTCATCACCGCAGCGTCTGCTCGTTCCCGACCCGGGAACCGACCACGAACTCACCTTGCACGACACATACCGAACCGACACCGGCTTCGTAGTCGTATATACCCGCCACGAGGGCTACACCCCCTTCGAACACCCGCCGACGATGCACGACAGGCTCCGCACCTACAACGTGGAGACAGGAAGTATCGAAGAGCTCTATCGCGTACGAGGATACGAATGGTCGTTGGAGCAGGTTTCGGCAGGTAACGGACTGGTAACGGCTACCGAGTATCAGATGAATGGTCGAGGATGCATCCTCGTCGATGATCGTGGCGAGATTGTGACCAGGCCCGGCATCCCGACCTCGCCCGACTGCCTCGTCGGAGGGAAGTTCGACTGTCCGCACTCCTGCAGCCTGTGCAGCGACGGCAACCGCGCGGCATACATAGACCCTGGACAACCGGGAGCAGCTGACAACGACGTCATCCTCGTTCGCTCTACCGCCACGGGCGAAGGGCTGGCCCGAGTAACGATTCCGATTGACCGAGCCGAACTCCCCGCGTATCTGGATGCCCTGTCGATTGAAGGTTCATTCCTGGTCGCCAATCGCCATATCGACCACGCCTATGGCCTGGACAACTTCCTCGAGGCACTGCTGTTCGATCTCGACAACCCTGGCGCAGCCGGGCATGAGCTGCCCATCTCGGGGCGGGCGCGCCTCGTAGAGACCCCCGTCGACATAGCCATCACCGTCGCGATCAGCGATCAATGAGCTTCACCAGCCGCAGACCCAACGGCCACAAGGTCCCATGCCCGCGGCTGAGTGCATTCGCGCCAGTCAGCTGCGGCTTCCCTATTGCGCATATCGTCCATTCCTGCCTCAGCCGGTGCCCCCTTTCGGGGCTTTGCTGTGGATGGCTGCCAGCTCCGACCGCGCTACCCCCATACCGGTCGGCAGTCGGCGCGGGTGGGCCCGTCGCAGATGAGTCGTGTGATCGTGAGCGCTTCGAGGTCGACCTCCCAGGCCCCGTGGGGCTCCCGTTCCGATGTCCCGGTGTAGAGGAACAGGTGCGACGCCTCCGGATCCTGTTCCGGCCCGAGGATGGGTAACTGCTCCGACTGCGCTGCGGACGCCGTCCCGATCACCTCGTAGCCGTCGTCGAGGCGCCTACTCAGGAGGAGACCACCGATGGCGTCCGCTCTCTGGACTTTCCACTCGGCCGCGATGGGAACGTCGGGCGGCGGGGTGGTTCCAATGAAGATGGCCACGTAGTCGCAGTGCTGGTCGAGGCAATCTGCGCCCCAGGAATAGAACGGTGTGACTTGGCCTTCGTTCGCCAAGTAGCTAGAGCTGGAGTGCACTCGGCACCCGCGTTCGTCGCAGTGTTCGGTGATGGCGCCGAGAGCTGACACGCCGCCGTTGTCGATGAACATCATCGGCCACCAGTAACCGCTGATCCAGATCCGTTCCAGCACCCAGTCGGAATCGACGGTCGTTGCCGTCGTCCTCCAGCTGAAGCGGATCTCGTCGAGCCCCAAGCTGTAGACGATGTTCAGGCATTCGTCGTCCCGAGGCACCATCGGGCAGCCATCGTCGGTCACGTGGAGCGGCTCGCCCCACCGAGAAGTGAGGTCCGCAACCGTGGAAGCGCCCAGGACGAGGCCGTCGTAGAGGGCCAGGCGTAGGTCGCCTTGCGGATTGGCTCGCGCGTAGAAGGCCCACTCGTCCTCCGAGTACCAACCGATCCACGACGCTCTGCCGAAGATCCAGCGACCCCCCTCGAGTCCCTCACCTTCACATTCATCCGGCTCTCCGGGCTACTCCGTGATCGAGCGTCGCAAACCCTATCGCCAGCGGTGTGTCGGAGTATCGGGTGGGGGTCTCGGCGGTGAGACTGTAGTAGCCGGGAGCGCTGGCGATGGACCCCGGCACAGAGACCGGAGCGGCGATGTCGACCGGGCTGGTGACGAACTGGGCCCGGCCCGCGATCGGCAACTCCGTTGGGGCTGAGTCCGGATCGCCGAGGTCGACAAGCAGGGCCGGCTCGTCGAACTGCTCGTCCCAGCCGCGATTTAGGAGAACCTGGTCTCCGGCGACGTCGAGGTCGGCTGGGCACCGTCCTCGGACGACGGGAACCGTGAAGCGAGCGACGTCGGCCCCGGTGGCCACTTCGGCGACAACGATCGCGCACTCGCCGTCATCGTCTCGCCTCGGTCCCGTCCAGTCGTAAGCGACACGCTCGGCTTCGGAAGACAGAGCGCAGCGGGCCGCGCACTTCGGAGCTGGATCGCCGAAACACTCGTCCGCGGCGCTCGGGAACCCAGACCTGTCCACGAACTCGCCCGTGATGGCATCCAAGAGCCGGCAACCGCCTCCCAGGATCGCCGTCTCCGTGGCCGAGATGAGACCGGCACCGGCGGTGACCCAGTCGAGGTTCCACTCCCACCCGCGCACCCGGTCCAGCTCGGTGACGGTTTCGGTGGCGACGTTGTAGACGCGCAACGTGTCAGCCATGTTGCCCTCAAAGGGCGGTGCCTCACCTTCGTGGCGGATGTAGACCACGGTGAACGATTCCTCGGTGGCGAATGTGTCGTAGAGCGTCAGCGAATGGCTGGCGCCGGGTGTGGGGGCCAACAGAGCCTGCGGCGTCGCGGAGCCCCTCGGGATCCACCACACCACCGTCGACCAACCCGGTGTCGGATCGCCGAAGAAGTCCTCCCAATCCCGGCCCCGGTCGAACTGGAACAGAAGGCCGCCTCGGGTGTCGTCCACGGCGTAGGCAGCCGGCCCTGTCACCAGCTGGCTGATCGTCCCGGTCGCGTTCATCTGAAAGACCCCGTCGCGGTTGACAACCAGCAAAGGGTGATCGAGACCGCCGGCAGGCAGGGTCGTCGTCGTGGTGATCGGGATCGTGGTCGTCGATGGCGGTTCTGCCGACGTCGTAGTGGAGCGAGGTAGAGATGTGGTGGGAGCGCTTGATTGCGGAGTGGTCGAAGCCTCGACTTCCCCACCACCGGAGCCGTCGCACGCCGCCACCAACAACAGGCTGACACACAACACGCCGAGACGACGCATTCCGATCACCTCCACCACAATTATGTCCCAGCCCAGTGGCCCGCGCCAGGGCTTCCCTCCCCTTGGCCAATACCCTTCCCGCTCGTCGTCGACACCACTCGTCACCGCCAGCAGGCGCGACCGCTCTCGCGGCCGGCGAGATCGACGCACCCACCCGACCGCAACAATATGAGAAGCCAGTGGCGCATAACCACGCTTGACATCCCACTATCGTCACTGCTCGCCAGTCCGATATCCGCAGGCATTATCGGAAACATCCATATCTCACTTTTGCGTGGTTTCGTCAGTGGCCGTGGCATCGTTTGTACTTGAAGCCCGAGCCACAGGGACACGGATCATTGCGCCCAGCGCTCGCGTGACTTGTCGTATCCAGGGGTCTGGTTCGGGCCCGGAGGAGTCGCTCTGATGCCTTCAGCGACTGCTCTCGTTCGGCCAGACGGCGTTCCCGGACGTCGAGGGCCTCCGACCTGGCGGCGACTTGGCGCTGCGACTCCGCAGCGAACACGGATCCATGGTGCCCGTCGTCGTTCACGAGGGTGCCGAGTTCATAGGCGATCAGGCCGGCGATGCCCTCTCCCATGGTGAGGCAGACGGCTCCGCAGTAGCGGCGCCATGTCGACCACACCGCATCCGATAGCGGAACCTTCACCAACTGCGTACCGACACCGTGCTCCAGCTGGGACAGGATCGAACGGTCGATCTTGGCGAGAGTGCCGCGATCCAATGCCATCACATCACCTCCGCGGTATACCGGTATATCGGCGGCAACTTGTTGCACGTGCGTGTGTAGTTGGAGGGTTGTGGGCGCGTATTGCGCTTGACAGTGTGGTGTCGTTCGCGGGAGGGACCTGGGCGCGAACACGTCTTGGATTTCGTCGGATGCTCGGCGAGTTTGGGTCGAGTCAGCGTCGCGAGCCCGCCGCAGCAGGGGCGCGTGTGCCGCTGCTGCCGGTGACGACCCGTGACCTGTTGCGATCTCTCCACGCCACTCCATGGCCGCCATCCAACCGGTCCACCCTCTCCACAGAGTGTCAGCAACCCTGTCAGCAGCCCTCCAACTGCTGCAAATGCCCTGCCCTGCCCTGCCCAGCAAATGCCCTGCTCCGGCCCCATCGACCGCGGAGTCCAATACGCCGACACAACACAGCTTCCTCCACCGGAATGGTCACCATTTGATCGTCAAATGACCGCGAGATGACAGGGTGGGGGCGCAGGATCGGTGCATGCAACATCTCGAACCACTGCTCTCGGCACAAGACCTTGCCGAGTTCCTCGATGTTCGCGTCGCCACCATCTACGCGTGGCGATACCGCCGCCAGGGGCCACCAGGGCTTCGGGTCGGCAAACATCTCCGCTACCGGCGTGCCGACGTCGACGAGTGGATCGACCACCGCATTGAGGACTCAAAGCGAGGCCTCAATCCTGGGTCGGCGTCCGGGGTTCCGACCAACAGCCGAAGGACCCCATCGGGAGGCCGGGCGCGCTGATGGCGAGGGATTCGACAGATCGAGAAACGAGCGACTCTCAAGTAAGGGGTGGCACGTCTTGAGAGGGTCAATACATCACCGGCCCGACCGGCCTGCGCCGTGGCGAGCCCGCTACCGAGGACCGGACGGGCGCGGGCACTCGAGAAGCTTCGATCGCAAGACCGACGCGGAGCGGTGGCTCCGAGCCGAGCTGGCGAAACTCGATCGAGGCCAATGGGTCGACCCTGAGCAAGGGCACATCGAGTGGGCCGAGTACTCGCAGCAGGTCATCGCCGAACGCCTTCACCTCAGTGCCCGCACCATTGAGACCGATCGCCTCTGTCACGATCGCGTGGCGCAATGGATCGGCGACGTCCCGCTGTCACGTATCACGCACGAACAGCTGCGCCGCTTGATGGCAAGCCTCACCGCGGCCGGCTACGCCGCCGAGACGGTCGGAAGAACCATGAGGTGGGTCAAGCTCACCCTCAACCAAGCAGTCCGGGACCGGCGCATCCCCAGCTCACCAGGAGACGGGCTTCGGCTACCGCGGCCACGTCGCGCGGAGATGCGAACCCTCACCGCCACTCAGGTCGATCAACTGGCCACAGCGCTACCTGTCCGGTACCGATCGCTGGCAATCGTCGGGGCGTACACCGGACTCAGGTGGGGCGAACTCGCCGGCCTGCAGGTAACCGATGTCGACACAGAGCGTCACCGGCTCTCCGTCCGGTTGTCACTGATCGAAGCGTCCGGAGAGCTACCGGTACTCGGATCGCCAAAATCCGCGGCCTCGGAGAGAACCATCACCCTCCCCAAGATCGTCATCGACGAGTTCGAGCGCCACCTGACCACGTTTCCGCCTTCCGGCCAGACGGTGTGGACAACGGAAGCAGGCGAATTCCTCCGCCGCGGAAGCTTCGGAAGAATCTGGCGTAAAGCGGTCACCCAATCAGTCGGTGCACCGTGTCGCATCCACGACCTACGTCACACTCATGCCGCGTGGCTAATCGCTGCGGGTGAACACCCCGAATCCATCCAAACACGACTCGGACACTCGTCGATCCAGGTCACCATCGACCGGTACGGACACCTCATGGAAGGCCTCGACCACCAGCCCGCCACCCGCCTCGACGCCATCGCCGCGACAGTCCGAAACCCAGGCCTGGGCCGTGACCCTCCAGGAATCTCGCTCTAGATGACAACGACTGGCAACCGCGCCGAATCGGCTCTCATGTCGGCCCGGCAACCATGTCGACGGAGCTTCAGGTAGCGCCTATTGCCGGTTATGGGCGGTCTGTTGAGAGGCAGAGCGGTCTGCATCGTGAGCGGGGCCAGCATCGACCCCTCTCTCCTGGCGGCCATACTCGAGGACGAATGATCCGGGAACCTTTTGGCGAGCTGGGCGCGTCAAAAGGGGAGATTCCAGATCGACCCCGAAGACCAGCAAGCTCCATGAGCTGAGGAGGTCGAGAATGAAGA
>CAMYJM010000373.1 GCA_947258635.1 uncultured Acidimicrobiaceae bacterium | reverse complement strand
GGGGACGTTGTGGTCTTCGACCGAACGCCGGACACTGATGAGTCGCTCTTGGGCGCCGTGCTCCGCAATCTTGCGGAGTCGATTGGCGTGAAGACACCGGAGGCGGACCTCATCAAGCGCGTGATCGGGCTTCCCGGGGAGACGGTCGAGATCAGGGACAGCACGGTCCTGATCGACGGGGTGGCTATCGATGAGCCCTACCTGTCCGAGATCACACGCACTTCCCGGATGGACGCACTCACGATCCCGGAGGACGAGTACTTCGTCATGGGTGACAACCGGAGGCGGAGCCTCGACAGTCGGAGCTTTGGCACGGTCTCGCGCAACGAGATCGTCGGCAAGGCGTTTGTGATCATCTGGCCGTCGTCCCGGTGGGGCGGCCTGTAACGGTGCGTCGGCTCGACGCGACATCACTGCAGACGGGGTGTGAGGCGCTCGCCGCCGCCGACTCCCGGCTCGGCGCCCTCTTGGACCGCAACGGCCTGCCCCCGCTGCGGCTGCGCCCGGAAGGCTTCGGCACGTTGATCCACCTGATCCTGCAGCAGCAGGTCTCGCGGGCGTCGGCGCAGGCGGTGTTCGATCGGGTTGTGGCTCACACCGCGGGCGACCTCACTCCCGCGTCGCTGCTCGCCATCGATGCGAGGGAGCTGCGGGAGATGGGCTGGTCGCGCCAGAAGACGGATTACGCCAAAACGCTGGCACATGCGGTCGAAAACGGCGAGCTCGATCTCTGCGGTCTTCGCACTTTGGATGACGAGGGGGCGATGGCGGCCCTCGAGGCGCAGCGCGGTGTCGGCCCGTGGACGGCTGCGGTCTATGTGTTGACTGCGCTCGGTCGCCGGGATGTGTGGGCCCCCGGGGATCGGGCTCTCCAAGTGGCGCTCGGATGGCTGCTGGAGCGGCCCAAACCACCCAACAGCCGTGAAGCCGCCGAGATCGCCTTGGCCTGGCGCCCGTGGCGGGGCGTCGCGGCGCGGATCCTGTGGCACGACTATGGAACCGGTGCCCGCCGGTGACCGGCTACCGATGCTGCTCGGGTAACGTCCTGCTGTGACCACTGAGCCTTCCCCCCGAGGCGGGACGTTCGCCACGGATCCCTACGACCCCACGCACCGCAGCCTGCGAGCCCTGCGCGAGGGAGCGCAGCGCGACGCCCAAGCCGACCGGGCAGCCCGGAGCTTCTGGCGCGAACTGCCGCTACTGGTCGTGATCGCGCTGATCCTGGCCGTTTTGATCAAGACATTTGTCGTCCAGGCCTTCTTCATCCCATCGGGCTCGATGCTCGAGACGCTCCAGGTCGACGATCGGGTGCTCGTGTCGAAGCTCTCCTATGTTCTGGGAGAGCCGCAGCGTGGTGATGTCATAGTCTTCGATGATCCGCGCGGCGAACCCGGCGAAACCGAGTCGCTGGGGGGCCGCGTCTGGCGCAACCTCGCCGAGTCCATCGGTATCCGCACTCCACAATCCGAGTTCATCAAACGGGTAATCGGCATCGGCGGTGACATCGTGGAAGGGCGCGACGACGTCGTCTACGTGAACGGCGAGGCCATCAAGGAACCGTACCTGCCGCGCTACGCCACGACATTCGACTTCGGCCCGACCGAGGTCCCTCCGGGTGAGGTCTTCGTGATGGGCGACAATCGCGGTGACAGCGTCGACAGCCGTTCGTTCGGGTCGATTCCCGAGGCCGACATCGTCGGCCGGGCGTTCGTCGTGATGTGGCCGGCGACGCGCTGGGCCGGGCTTTAACAGCTTGGGTTGGATGCGGCGGATGCCGATCAGTAGCTCACAAGATGACTGGAGCCGCGGGCGCCCTTAAGATGCCCGGGCAACACCAGGGAGAATTGATGGCCGACGAAGATCTCGAGCGGTACGAAACCGACGTTGAGCTGAGCATCTACAAGGAGTACCGCGACGTTCTCCCGATGTTCAAGTACGTCGTGGAGACCGAGCGCCGGTTCTACCTCGCCAACGGCGTCGAGCTGCACACCCGGCGGGCCAACGGTTCGGTCTATTTCGAGCTGGAGCTGGAAGATGCCTGGGTCTGGGACATGTATCGCCCGGCGCGCTTCGTCAACAACGTCAAAGTGATGACCTTCCGCGATGTCAACATCGAGGAGACCCTCTCCCGGTCGGTCCAGGTCGGCGACATCATGCCTCCGGCGGCCGACTGACGTCGTACCCCTTGAATCGAGCCGACGGCTCGGGCACCTTGGCCGCGTGGCTTCGTCCTTGCTTCCATCGGACCGGACCCGGCTGGGGCGCTTCGGCGAGCAACTCGCCGCCGAGTTCCTCCAGCGGAGAGGGGCCATCGTCGTCGCTCAGAACCTCGAGACCGCCGGTGGAGAGATCGATCTCATCGTCGATTTCGGAAGGGAGCGGGCGGTGGTCGAGGTGCGCGCCGCCCGTCGCTCCGATGTTGCGCCGGATCTGTTCTCGCGGGACAAGGAACGCCAGGTGCGCCGGCTGGCCGCAATGCTCGAACCCCCGGTGTTTCGTATCGACTTCGTGACCGTGCTCGTGCAGCGCGCCGGGGTCACGGTGCGGTGGCACCCCCGGGTGTAACCGGCCCGCGGCGGCGTCGCTCCTTGAACCAACAGCCGTGATGCCAGTGGCGGCGCAGGTCGGCGGCGTGCTCGGGGATCACAACGACGTGGCCGGTGCCGACCGCGATGATCCCGTCGCATCCCGGGCAGATGTACTCCTTGCGCGCCTGGTAGGGATGGATGGGGTTGACGATCTCGGGCTCGAGCCTGTCCGGCGGCGGCATCATCCGAAGAAGCCCCAGGCCACGACGGCCAGGGTGAGCGCGATGAACCCAACGACCAGTGCAACGTCGAGGATTGATGTCGATTGCTTGCGAAACGGGTTGAATCCCATGCGGTGAGCAATGGTACGCGGTCGCGAGTGTTGCGCGGCGCGACTTGAACGGGCGTTGGCCTGGTAGGCCTCGCGGGCAAGGTCGTTCGAGCACCAACGCGGCCACCGGCGGTGGCTCCGGCGCGTCGCTAACCGTTTCGCGTCACAGGGGGCGCATACGTTGTTCGTATGTTTGCTCGCGTTACATCAGTTGCCCTCGTCGGAGTTGATCCGCAGCCGGTCCAGGTCGAGGTCCATGTCACCAACGGCCGGTCGGTGTTCGCCATTGTCGGGTTGCCCGACACGGCGGTGCGGGAGGCCAAGGAGCGGGTGCGGGCCGCCTTCGGCAGCTCGGGCCTGCGGTTTCCGGCCGGGCGGGTCGTCGTCAATCTGTCGCCGGCGGATCTTCCCAAGGCCGGTTCGGCGTATGACTTGCCGATCGCGCTCGGGTTGGCGGCGGCGATTCGACGGTACGCTGCGCCCGGTTCGGGGTGGTTTTGGGGCGGCGCTGGTGGGTCGCCGGCTGGGGAGGCGGGTGCTGCTGCCGATGGCGGCGGCGGCGGATGCCGGTGTGCTCCAGGGAGCCGATGTGTTCGGGGCGCCCAACCTCCGGTCAGCGCTCGACGTCGCAACCGGTTGGGAGGTGCCGCCGCCTCCTCCGCCGCCCGACAACGCTGGGGAAGGCCCCGACCTCGCCGACGTGCGGGGGCAGCTGGCGGCGCGGCGCGCTCTCGAGGTAGCCGCCGCCGGGGGTCACCACATGTTGATGTCGGGAGCGCCCGGGGTCGGCAAGACGCTGCTCGCCAGGTGTGTGCCGAGCCTGCTGCCTCCGCTGGCGTCGTCCGAGCTACTCGAGGTCGCGCTGGCGTGGACGGCGGGCGGGCTGTCGCGGTTCGGCCGGCTCGACCCTCCGTTTCGCAGCCCGCACCACTCGGCGACGTTGCCGGCGCTGATCGGCGGCGGCAGCGGGGTGCCGGTGCCCGGCGAGGTGACTCTGGCGCATCGCGGGGTGTTGTTTCTCGATGAGCTCGGTGAGTTCCCGACGCCGCTGCTCGATGCGCTGCGGCAGCCGATCGAGGATGGTCGGGTGGTCGTGGCTCGTAAGGGGTCGACGGTGACATTTCCCAGTGTGATTCAGTTGGTGGCGGCGACGAACCCGTGTCCGTGTGGTTTCCATGACGACGGCGAGGTGCCGTGTGTGTGCGCTCCGCGGGCCATTGAGCGGTATCGGGGTCGCTTGTCGGGCCCGCTGCTGGATCGTTTCGATATCCGGATTCGGATGAACCGAGTCGAGCATCGGTTGCTGTCGGGGCCGCCGGGGGAGCCGAGCGGCGCCGTTCGGGCGCGGGTGATGGCGGCGCGCAAGCGGCAGCTTGCCCGAGGGGGGGTCAACGCCAAGCTGAGTCGGGCCGCGATCGACGCCGTGGACTGGAGTGAGTCGGCGGTGCGGCTGCTCGACGCGGCCGCCGAGTCGCATCGGCTCTCGCCGCGAGGCTGGGAGCGGGTGCGGCGGGTGGCCGTCACCGTTGCCGATCTAGGCGAGTCGGCGATCATCACCGATGATCACGTTGCCGAAGCACTCGCCTATCGGGTCCAATGACTGACTCGCGTGACCGGACCCTGGGGCACCGCATCGCGGACGATGAGCAGCTGGGCTGGCGGCTCCAGCTTGCCTACGCCGGGCTGCATCCGGACGCGACCTCGGCGTTGCTCGATGCCCATGGCCCGCAAGGTGCGGTTGGCCGGGTTCGGGCGGCGCGGTCCGGCACCACTCGGGCGGCTGCAGCTGCAGCAGTCCCGGCGAGGGCCCGGGTCGAGGAGCTGGCGGCACTCGGCATAGCTGTCCGTTTCCGGGGGGACCCGGGCTATCCACCCGATCTGGCCGAGTTGCCCGGGGCTCCCGACGTTCTGTTCGTGCGCGGTTCGTGGCCCGCCGGTCCCGCCGTGGCGGTTGTCGGCACCCGGCGTTGCACTGCCTACGGCCGCAACCTGGCGAAGGCGTACGGGCACGCCATTGCCGAAGCCGGTTGGGTCTTGGTGAGCGGTTTGGCGCGTGGGATCGACGGAGCAGCACATCGGGGCACGGTCGCCGCCTCGGGGATCGGGGCTGCGGTGCTCGGCTGTGGCCTTGATGTGGCTTACCCGCGGGAGCATGCGTCGTTGCGGGATGAGTTGCTGGCGTTGGGTGGTGCTGTGGTTTCTGAGTATCCGCCCGGCACCCCACCCGAAGGCTGGAGGTTCCCCCCGCGGAATCGCATCATTTCGGGCGTGTCGGAGGCGGTGGT
>CAMYJM010000372.1 GCA_947258635.1 uncultured Acidimicrobiaceae bacterium | reverse complement strand
CAGCGCGGCCAGCTCAACGGTCGAGCTGGTAGCTTGCGATGTATGGCCGATGCGCTCAAGGACATGGTCGACGGCGCGGTCGTCGCGGAAATCGCAACCCGGTTTGCCCGGGCCGAGCCTCGGTTCGACAGCGCGGGCTTTGTTGCCGATCTCACGGCGGAACTGCCGGATCTCGAGCTGAAACCCCGCATCGAGGCCATCGCCCGCCGCCTGAGGGCGGCCCTCCCCGGAGACTATCGAGCAGCGCTGGAAGTCGTGGTTGCCGTCGCCGAAGCCGAGCCGCCGATCGCGGGGTTCGCCGCCTGGCCGCTGTGCACGTTCGTCGAGATCTTCGGGGTGCACGATCCGGCGGCCTCGCTGCCCGCGATGGAGCCCTTGACGAAACGTGCCAGCTGCGAATTCGCCATCAGGCCGTTCCTGGGTGCCCACTGGGACGCCGCATATGCCCAACTGGTGGAGTTCACCGCCAATGAGGATGAAGCCGTGCGCCGCCTCCCGTCCGAGGGCACCCGCCCCCGCCTGCCCTGGGGAGTGCGGGTAAGCCGCCTCATTGCTCACCCGGAGCCGGGCCTGGCGCTGGTGGCCCACCTGAGAGCAGATCCATCGGAGACCGTCCGCCGATCGGTCGCCAACCATCTCAACGACGTGGCCAAAGATCACCCGGACCTGGTCGTCGCAACCGTGCGAGGGTGGGCGGCGGAAGATCCCCCCGCCGACCCTGCGATGCTGGCCCACGCACTGCGCACTCTCGTCAAACAGGGCAATCGGGGCGCTCTCGAAGCGCTCGGCTACACGACGGCGGCCGCCGTCGATGTGCTCGAGTTCGCCGTCACGCCCGCCGCCGTCTCGATGGGCGATCACATCGAGCTCACCGCGCACCTGCACGCCACGGCGGCGACCAGCCAACGCCTCGTTGTCGACTTCGTGATCCATCACGTCACTGCCGCCGGAGGCACGTCGCCGAAGGTGTTCAAGTGGAAGACGATCACCATGGCCCCCGCCGAGACTGTCCTCCTCCACAAGCGCCGGATGATCCAGCATGCCTCGACACGGACCTACCGCGCCGGGACCCACCGCGTCGAGCTCCAGATCGCCGGCACGATTGTCGCCGAGGCGGCATTCGACGTGGTGGTGTGATTGGGGGGCGTTCAGTCTTCCTCGAGCGGCGGGGGCGCTCCGGGAATCCCAGTCTCGGCGATGGCGTCGTCGATCACCCTCCCTGAGTCGGTCGACTCGCCGGCGGCCGCCTTGGCGGCGATCCCTTCGGCCCGCGCCGCCTCGATCTTCTCCGTCGTCAGCTGGGGCGCGGCGTAGACCAGGAGCAGCACATACGCCGCGGCGGCGACGAACCAGGGCATGCGCAGCGCCAGCTCCCGGCTGCCGACGGCCTCGGTGCCGACCACCAGCATGCCACCGACGACCGAGCCGATCGGCATCATGCCCCACGCGAAGAACCGATAGACGCTGTTGACCCGTCCGAGCAAGCGATCCGGGATGATGGTCTGGCGCAGCGATACCGTGATCACATTCCAGAGCACTGCGGTGAAGGTGAACAGGCTGAACGCCGCCCACACGATGAGCCACTGCGAACTGACGCCGATGATGGCGGGAATGAAGATGCTGGCGAGCAAGGTCAGGAACAGGGAGGCGCCACTGCCCAACCTGCCCGACACCTTCGACGCGAAGAACGTGCCGGCCAGCCCACCGGCCGCGGCGCCGGTGCCCAGCAGAGCAAACTCGAGGGCGGTGGTGCCGAGCACCTCCTGGGCAAACAGCACGAACGTCGCGAACGTGATCGCACCGACGCCGTTCATGACGCCGAGGATGATCGCCATCGGCTTGAGCAAAGGGTGGCGCCACAGCCAGCCGAACCCCTCGGCGATCTCACGTCGCCAGTCGACCTTCGTACCGGCCGGCTGCACCGCGCCATCGGCCCGAAAGACGCCGGAGATGAGCCACACCAGAGCAGCGGCAATCGCGAAGGTGCCGGCGTCGAAGAAGAACGGAAGCGCGAACGCGATGCCGATGAGCAGCGACCCGAGCGGCGGGCCGACAAAGCTGTTGGCGACGATCTCGACACCCCACATCTGACCGTTGGCCTTCTCCAGGCCGCCGGGCTCGACGATGGCGGGAAGAATGGTCTGCGCCGCGTTGTCGCGCAGCACCTCGGCGAAGCCGAAGAAGAGGGACGCCAACAGCAGGATGGTATAAAGCGTGGCGTCGGTCGCCAGCTCGAGGCCGGCCGTGATCTCCTCGGGAGCCGGGAGCACGCCCTGCCGCGCCAGCACCGCGAAACCGACCAGGACCGTGAGGCCGGCGCGCACCAAATCCATGGACACCATGATCTTGCGGCGATCGAGGCGATCGGTGATGACGCCGGCAGGAAGCGCGAACACGAGCCAGGGCAGCCGCTGGGCGACCGCAATGAGGCCGATCAGAAGTCCGTTCCGGGTGACCGCCGAGGCCAACCACGGATACGCGATCGTCGCCACCCCGTCACCCAGGTTCGAAATGACGGACGCGGTCCACAGCCGCCAGTAGTTGACACCGAGCTTGATCTTCCCCGACTCCTGGACCGGCTTCTCAGTCACGACGTCATCGGCCATCGGCGCCCTCCTCGCCGAGCGCGGACAAAGCCGTTGGATACACGCCGGCTATCAACCCGTACATACGGTTGCCCTCCCGCGGCTGGGCCAGGAACTCCTCGGCCAGCTCGAGCACCCGCTCCGTGAACACCACCGCCTGCTCCTCGGTGATCCGGGCCCGGCGCATTGTGAACATCGGCAGGGCCTCCCCGTCGGCCAGGGCCGCTTCGCGTCGCACCGCATCGAGCATGAAGAACGGGTCGCCCTCGTAGGCCTTTCCGAGAATCACCGTACGGGCGATCCGCCCGTAGTACTTCTCGGTCATGGCCCGGACCTTGTTGGTCCGCACCACCCGCACGAGGCCGGCCTGCTCGAGAACTTTCACGTGGTAGCCCACCGAGCCTTTGGGCTTGCCCATCGCCGCCGCCAGCTGCGTGATCGTGGCCGCCCGCTCGCTGAGCAGGGCCATCACCTCTTCGCGAGTCGCGTGGCCCAGAGCCTTGTACAGCTCCGTCGAATCGGCCCGGACGAAGTCGTCCATCTCATAGTCGACGACATGCCCGGCTGCGGGCTGTCCGCCGGATTCCGTACTGCGGTGCGGCAATAGTCTCAACATGTCCGTTATTGTCGAATTTTCCCGACCATTTGTCAAGACACCGCCATGGGCGCGTTCGTTGTGCCTAGGAGCTTGCTGAGTAATCACTGTGGATGGATCTGCGGAATCTCATCGTCATCTGCCACAGTCCGGCGAGCGAAGGAGTATCAGTAGATACTTCGAG
>CAMYJM010000371.1 GCA_947258635.1 uncultured Acidimicrobiaceae bacterium | reverse complement strand
GCTCCGCCGTCGTGGCACCGAAACCGATCTCGACGAGGCGGAGTCAATCTACAAGCGCACCATCCCTTTCTGGAAGGATGCAGATCCTCGCTCTATGGACACAGCCACAGCACTGAACAACCTGGCCCTGACTCACCTCCAACGCAACCGATCCGCTGACGCCGTCCCGCTGCTCGAAGAGGCGCTCACTATCGTCGAAACGGCCAAGGGTCCAGGTGTCGAATCGGCCGCGGGAAAGGCAACTCTTGCTGAAGCGGTAGCGGGGACCGATCCCGCCAGAGAGCAGGAACTCCTTGAGGATGCCCTCGCCGACACGGAGCAATTCGGACTTCCTGACGATCACAAAACGGTGCGCGACCTGTTGCGGGCCCTCGGACTCAAGGCCTACCAGCGAGAGGAATATCCCGAGGCAACCAGCATTCTCAGGCGAGCAGTGCGAGCAACGGCTGAGATCTACCCCATCACCGATCCGGCCGTCACGGACATCGCCTGGGCGCTATACGCCACTCAAGTGCGCGATGAAGCTGACGATGATGCGGCGGAAACTCGAGACCGATACTTGCAGTGGCTCGAGACGGCACAAGACGAAGACCTCGATGGACACCAGCGAGATGTGCGGGACAAGCTCGCCGAGCATGTAGTCGACTAGGTCCGCCGTGAGAGAAATGCCCGAGCCCCGAGGGATTGAGGCCGCAGCGTCTCTTCGAACACATGCCCATCCCATCGGCCCAAAAGGTCCACACCGGTGTGGGCTCACAGATCCGTACCGTCCCGTTCCCGCAAGGGCTGAAACGGCCCTGCGCAGGCAGCCGACCCCCCATTTCTCAAGTCGAGATGGGGAATCTGCCCCGGCCGGCCACCGATTTCTGCACCTTCTATGGCTGTGCCAAGATTGCGCATGACACTCGAGACGTCACCGCCGACCCGGGTTCGCTGGCCCGAGTTCTCCCATGTCGTGTTCGATTGTGACTCGACGCTGTCGGGGGTCGAGGGCATCGACGTGCTCGCCCGGAGCCTCGGTCGCGACGACGAAATCGCCGCGCTCACCGACGCTGCGATGGCCGGCGACGTCGATCTAAATGACGTGTATGCCGCCCGGCTGGGCATGTTGCAGCCCTCCAAGCAGGCGATTGCCGAGCTGCGGTCGGCCTACAAGCGGCACACCGTTGCAGGCGCCAAAGAGGTGATCGCGGCGCTCCGCGAGATCGAGATCCAGGTGTACATAATCAGCGGCGGGCTTGCCGAGCCGGTGGCTGACTTCGCCGTCTATCTCGGAATCGACCCGGAACACGTTTGGGCGGTGGCCGCCCGCCACGACAGCCTCAGCGGCGATTGGTGGCAGGCCGGCCACGGCCCGGTCGATGAGCGATACGCCGGATTCGAGGGCGGGGCCCTCACCCGTAGCGACGGCAAGGCCGAGATCATCACAGAGCTGCTCGAAGGGACGCGAGGGCTGTCGATGCTCGTGGGCGACGGCGCCAGCGACCTCAGCGCGGCGGATTCGGTTGACCTCTTTGTTGGATTCGGCGGCGTGGTCAAGCGTGACCGTGTCGCCGCGGCGGCCCCGGTCTACATCGACACGGCATCGCTGGCCCCCGTTCTACCGATCGCAGCCGGTCCCGGTGGGCGGGAACGCCTGGCCACCGCCGCAGCCCGGAAGGCTTTCTCGGAAGGAACAGATCTCATCGCCGAGGGGCAGGTCAGCTTCCAAGATCCAAAACAGAAGGAACGACTCATGGCTGCCCTCCGTGGATAGGCACCGGATCCTGGTCGCCGACAAGATCGGCGCATCCGGTCTCAGCGTGCTCGAAGCGGCCGACGACATGTCGGTGGACGTGAGGCCGGGCCTGACAAAGGCTGAGTTGCTCGAGATCATCGGCCAATACGAGGCCGTCATCGTCCGCAGCGCCACCAAGTTAGATGCCGAGGTGATCACCGCCGGGGAGCGTCTCGTCGTGATTGGCCGGGCCGGCGTAGGCATCGACAACATCGACCTGCAGCGAGCCACCCGCCAGGGTGTCATGGTCATGAACACGCCAGAGGCCAATTCCATCGCCACTGCCGAACAGGCCATGGCATTGATGCTCGCCGCCAGCCGCAATACCGCTCCGGCCCACGCCGCGGTGGCCGAAGGCAGGTGGGAGCGAAGTCGCTATGCAGGCATCGAGCTAGCAGGGCGCACGCTCGGGATCATCGGACTCGGCCGCATTGGGCGTGAAGTCGCCCACCGTGCTCGGGCTTTTGCCATGGAGGTCATCGCATTTGACCCGTACGTCACCGAGCAAGCGGCTCGGGAGCACTTGGTGACGCTCACGGAGCTGGACGACTTGCTGGCCAGATCGGACTTCGTGTCGCTGCACTGCGTGCTGACTCCGCAGACCGAGAAGATCATCAACCGGGCGGCCATCGAGATGATGAAGCCCACTGCCACGATCATCAATGCCGCCCGCGGCGGGCTCATCGACGAAGCCGCACTGGCCGACGCGCTACGCAACGGCCGTCTCCGCGCGGCCGGCATCGACGTCTACAGCGAGGAGCCCCCTCCGACAGACCACCCACTGATCGGCCTACCCAACGTCGTGCACACCCCCCATCTTGGAGCCAGCACGGAGGAGGCCCAGCGCGACGTCGCCCTGCAGGTGGCCGAGCAGGTGCTTGCCGCGCTCCGCGGCGAGGACGTTCGGAATACCGTCAACTTCGCGTTCAGTCTGGACAAGGAGACGGCGCCGTGGCTCGAGCTGGCGATCGCCATGGGCAAGCTCCACTTCGCGATGGCCCCGGGGCCCATCAAGCGAGTCGAGATCGAAGCCCGTGGCGACGGACTCGCCGAGAACATCCGCGCCGTCGCCACCGCGGTCCTCGCCGGGCTGCTGTCGGGCTTCATCCCGGAGTTGGTGAACCTCGTCAACGCCCCGTCGCTGGCCACCGAGCACGGCATAGCCGTCTCCCAGAGCGAGGGTATCGGCGCCCTCGACTACCCCAACATCATCTCGTGCCGGGTGCATTGGGATGACGGCGACCGCGTCATTGCCGGGGTTGTCTTCGGCGGCAAGGAAGGCCGCATCGTCCAGGTGAGCCGCTACCACCTCGACGCCAAGCCCGCCGGCATCGTGCTGCTGATGCTCAACAACGACACCCCCGGCGTGATCGGCCAGGTGGGCACCCTCCTCGGCGAGCACAATGTGAACATCGCCGAATGGCGCCTTGGCCGCGACGAAGTCGGTGGCCAGGCGCTCAGCTTCATCAACCTCGACACCTGGCCGCCCGCCGACGTGCTCGCTGAGCTGAGCTCCCTCCCCGCAGTGGAGAAGGCGATGGTGGTGCAGCTCTAGGGGTGTTGGGTCAGAGCCAATCGCCGGCTCGGAATC
>CAMYJM010000370.1 GCA_947258635.1 uncultured Acidimicrobiaceae bacterium | reverse complement strand
CCAGACGACTCCGCCCGCCCCGTTGTGGGTGTTCTCGCAGGCCACGAGGGTCACCGGCTGGAACAAGTGGGAGGGCATCGAGTCCGATGGGTTCGGCATCGCTGCGGTCACTTGGTGGGCCTCGAATCTTCCGTGATCACCCGCCAATTGGTGGATCGTGAGGCCCGCCAGCGCGTTGGCGGCACCGATCTCGTGACTGTCGATATGGGCATCGGTTGCGGCGAGCACGATGTCGCCCGGCTGCGTGTGCGTCCGCAAAGCGATCTGATTAGACATGGTGCCGGTGGGCACATACACCGCGTCTTCCTTGCCGAGTATCCCGGCAACGGTCTCCTCGAGCTCGAGCACGGTGGGATCGTCGCGGAACACGTCGTCGCCGACCTCGGCGGCGGCCATGGCTTTGCGCATCGGCTCGGTCGGCTGGGTGACGGTGTCGGAACGGAGATCGATCATTGGTGTCCTTGCAGGGTTGGGCGGCTCGTTTCGTTCTGGCTTATCCCCACGCGCGTATCGGCGAGCATGTACGCAAGAACGGGAAGGGTTTGGCGGCTCATTCAACCAGTCCGGCGATGCTGCGCGGCTGCAGCAGGAACAAGAGCTCGCCTTGGGCATACTCGGCCTCGGCCCAATCGCGCACGTACAGCTCGATGGCGGCGACTGTGGCCGTTTTGATAGCCACGGCGCCGCCGGTGAGATGGGCGACGAGGGACGACCAGGTTGGCTCGTGGCCCACGAGCATCACCGACGCCGCCCCCGGATCAGCCCCCATGAGAACCTCGAGGGAACCCCGCACCGAAGCTCCGTAGAGGGCGTCCGAGTACGTGATCCGGGAGTTCCAGTCGCCTGCGGCGGCGGCTAGTTCGACCGTGGTTGCGGCCCGAGTTGCCGTCGATGAGATAACGAGGTCGGGAACCGCCTCCATAGCCGCCAGCGCCTTGCCCATGGCCGCTGCCGCCTTCGTACCTCGCTTGTTCAACGGCCGTTCGTGGTCGGCCAGCCCCGAGCCCCAGTCGGATTTGGCGTGACGCATGATCAGCAGCTTCTTCATGGTCCGAGCCTACCCGGGCGCCCCCGGGTCGAGCCACGGCCGTCTCAGGTCTGCAGGGCGATGACGAAGGCCTGCGCCGGAGGCGGCATCGTTGCGATCGATCGGGCGGCCACCACGAATTCTCTCGTGGCGACACCCGATAACAGCTTCGGCAGAGGAGTGCCGCCTGCCGCTATCGCTTCGGGTAGAACGGTGAAGCTGCCGGTGAGCGCCGCCAACTCACGGAGCACGGCCGGATTGCCGCTCTCCACGGCGACGCGGGGACGGATGCCGGCGGCAGCCAAGCCGACATTGATCGCCTCCCGGGTGTGCGATCCGGCGGGGTAGAGCGCCCAAGTGCCGGTGGCGGTGTCGTCGCCGGAACCGTAGAGATGCAACGGCTCGCGCAGGAGCAACTCCGTCTCGAGCCGGCGGCTCGGTCCCACGAGGAGGGCGACGTCGTCGCGAAAGTCGCCGAGCCGCTGTTCCAGCTCCGTGGAAGCTGCCACCGTCATCGCAAGCTCGATGTCGGGGTGGGACTCGCGGAATCCGGCGATCTGGTCGCGGAACAGGTAGAGGGCGGCGGCGTCGATCATTCCCACCCGCAGTGTCCCGGCGACGCCCGAGCGCCTGTCGTCGAGCTCGTTGACGAGCAGCTCGCTCTCCCCCAGGACCCGGCGCGCATAGCCGGCCACCAATTCGCCCGCAGTGGTGAGGCGGCGCCGCCGGCCATCGCGTTCCATGAGACGGGAGCCGGTGACCTGCTCGAGCCGAGCGATTCCTTGCGACAGGGCGCTCTGTGAGATGCCGATCATCGCGGCGGCATCGGCGAACGTGTCGCCTTCGGCTACGGAGTTGAAGTAGCGCAGCTGCTGCAGGGTGAGGCCCTCGAGCCTGAAGTGCGGGACATCTATCATAAGTATCACGGATAGGATAGTTCAGAAATATTCATTTGTCTTCAATAGCGTGCCGGGATAGCGTGAACTCACCTAATCGAAAGGCGCGACGTGACAGACAACTCCGCGCGCAAACTGCGCATTCTCACCCCCGGCCTCGGAGCCGTATCCACCACTCTGATGGCCGGCGTCATGCTGGCCCGCAAGGGCCTCGGGAAGCCGGTCGGCTCACTCACCGAGTACGGCGACATAGACGGCGTTCCGCTGAACGATCTGGTGACGTCGCTCGACGACATCGAGTTCGGCGCTTGGGACATCTTCGACGAGTCGGCCTACGAGGTCGCGGCTCGCTCCGGCGTGCTGTCCCCGGCGCACCTGGCCGCGGTCGAGGACGATCTGCGTGCCATCCGGCCGCTGCCCGGCGTATTCGACCCGGTGTGGGTCCAGGCTCTCGCCCATGCGGATCACATCAAGCGGGGCGACAACCTGATGGAGCTGGCCGATCAACTCACGGCCGACATCGAGGCATTCCGCGCCGCAGGTGAGCGACTCGTGATGATTTCGTGCATGTCGACCGAGGCCTACCTCGAGCCCACCGATGTCCACGCCGACCTGGCATCGTTCGAACGCGGGCTGAAAAACAACGATCCGGCCATCTCGCCGAGCCAGGTCTATGCGTATGCCGCGATCCGTGCGGGCGTTCCGTACGCCAACGGTGCTCCCAGCTTGTCCGTCGACGTCCCGGCCCTGGTCGAGATGGCCGAGATTCACGGTGTGCCGATCGCCGGCAAGGATTTCAAGACGGGGCAGACCCTGATCAAGACCATCCTGGCCCCGGGTCTCAAATCGCGCCGCCTGGGTATTCGCGGCTGGTTCTCCACCAACATCCTCGGCAACCGCGACGGAGAGGTGCTCGACCACCCGGACAACTTCCGTTCCAAGGAGGTCTCCAAGCTCGGTGTGCTCGATTCGCTACTCGCGCCCGAGCAGAATCCCGACCTCTACGGCAACATCACCCACGAGGTGCGGATCAACTACTACCCGCCGCGGGGCGACGACAAAGAAGGCTGGGACAACATCGACATCTTCGGGTGGCTCGATTACCCGATGCAGATCAAGGTCGATTTCTTGTGTCGTGACAGCATCCTGGCAGCGCCGATCGTGCTCGATCTGGCCCGGTTGATGGACCTGGCCAATCGCAACGGTCGTGGCGGCGTCCAGGACTTTCTGGGTTACTACTTCAAGAGCCCGCAGCCAACCTATGCCGGCGAGCGGGTGGAGCACAACCTCTTCAAGCAGGAAGAGATCCTTTTCGACGCTATCCGCAAGATGGCGGCCGGGTAGAGCGAGTCTCGAGCAAATCAGGGGTTTCGAGCGGTCGCTATTGTCGCGGTTTGAGGCGTTGTCGACATGCTCTTGTGCTGCTGATCATGGTGCTCGCTGCGTGCAACCG
>CAMYJM010000369.1:5786-6475 GCA_947258635.1 uncultured Acidimicrobiaceae bacterium | reverse complement strand
CGCTCCAAGTCGCTTCGGCTGCGAGACCGGGGTGGCCAAACCGGGAGGAGACGTCCCTCTACGCAGAAAGTGCCCCACCTGCGTAGGGCACTTTCCGGCTTAGAGGGGGCCTTGGGATCAGAGATTGATGCGGGCCAGGCCGATGTCGTGGCGGAGGGAGTGGAGACGGTCGATCAAGTCGGCCCGCTCGCTGTAGGACGCCCCGGCCATCCGGAGGGTTTCGTAGCGAGCCCGTGTCGCCAGCAGCTCGTTGAGCAATGCACCAAACTCGGCCTGTGGCGTTGTGACTCCTCGACTCATTTCGTCCTCCTCTCGCTTGCCAGGTTCCGGCCTCTAGCCAGGAATACCGTAGCGGGCTATAGTGTTTTTAACTCTTACAAATGTATCACAACTCTGTAAGGAGTCAAGTGGATTTTTCGCATTACAGCGATACTCCCGTGCAGATTGCAGTCGACCTGGCGAACACGCTCAATGTGATCTCCCAGGAGGACCAACTGGCGACTCCGGCGGACGTGACGGGTTTCCTCGAGATCCATGACGAGGGGGAGTGGTGCCGGCCCGGCTGGACGGCGTCTGCGAGCGACCTGGACGAGGTTCGCGCCCTGCGGGCCCAACTCCGCAAGGTGTTCGAGGCGCCCAACGAGGCCGAGGCCGCCAAGGTGATCAACACGATCCTGGTCGACGTCGAT
>CAMYJM010000369.1:0-5758 GCA_947258635.1 uncultured Acidimicrobiaceae bacterium | reverse complement strand
ATGCAGGGGCCGAACCGCATCTCCACTTCGAGCCCCTGGACGGTGCTCCGGCTCGTTGGCTCGGAGCCGTCGCCGCTATGGGATTGTCGGTAGCGCTCATCGAGGGGGGATTCGATCGCTTTGGGACGTGCAATTCTGTGACGTGCGACGATGTGTTCGTCGATACGTCCCGTAATCGCTCCCGGCGCCATTGCTCCGACACGTGCACGACCCGGGAGAACGTGGCGGCTTATCGGGCCCGCCAGCGAGCCGAGAGCTAGCCGGCCGGGCGGTCCTGGAGAGCTGATGTCCGCCACCCGGGCATTCTTCCTGTGAAGCCGCTCACGGCGGTCTGGCCCGGCTGCTGTGGCGTCTAGCGCGGCGAGCCCGCTAGCTTCTGGCCGATGGAGCGAACCTACGCGACCGACGACATCGAGGTGCACTGGGACTCGGGCCGCTGCATTCACACCGGGTGGTGTTCGAAAGCGCTGATCGAAGTGTTCAACACCGAACAACGTCCCTGGATCCAGCTCGATGCCGGTCCTCTCGACGAAATCGTCAAGGTCATAGAGAACTGCCCGAGCGGCGCCTTGACCTATC
This sequence comes from uncultured Acidimicrobiaceae bacterium, assembly GCA_947258635.1. Taxonomy (GTDB): domain Bacteria; phylum Actinomycetota; class Acidimicrobiia; order Spongiisociales; family UBA5794; genus JAHEJX01. The sequence goes on along the minus strand of CAMYJM010000369.1, from coordinate 5,179 downwards.
GTCGGCTCGACGGCGGCCCGCAGGAGGAGGTTGCGGTGCCGGCGACCATCGTGCCCTGGCCCAACGGTCCCTACTTCGTGCGCGGCTCATTCCAGGTCGAAGATCGCCATGGCGAGGCCTTCGACACCGCGCCGCGGGCCACACTGTGTCGCTGCGGCCAAAGCGCCAACCATCCGTTCTGTGACTTGAGCCACCGCGAGTCCGGGTTCTCCAGCTACCCCCGGGCCTCGTTGCCGGCCGGCGAAGCGGAGTAGGCAAGGCGACGGAATGGACGCGGCCGGCGGCGCCCACGGGCTACGCTTTCCCGCCGGCGGTGGCGCCGGTGAGCCGGCTCGGACGAGGACTGATCAGATGGTCGAAGCACGCCGTGGCAGAGGCGCCCGGGAGGCGAAGCGGGCGCAGCGGTTGGCGGCCGGGTCAGGCACCGTCCGGCCCGGCATGCCCGGTGGCAGCTATCGGCCGCTGGAGCACGCCGATATCGAGCGGATCAACGCCGCCGCTCTCGACATTCTCGAGCGGATTGGTATCGGCGACGCCATTCCGCAGTTCCGGGAAGCGGCCGCTGCGGTCGGGTGCCCGGTCACCGAGGCGGGCCGCGTACGCATCCCCCGAGGGCTCGTCGAGGACATGATCGCTGCGGCCCCCGGCAGCGTCACGCTGTACGGGCGCGATCCGCGCCACGATCTCGAGCTATCGGGCCGGCGGGTGCACTTCGGCACCGCCGGGGCGGCCATCTCGGTACTCGACTCGGTCACCGGCCGATACCGTCCGTCAACTCTGACGGACCTCTATGACTTCTCCCGCCTTGCCGATCAACTCGACAACGTCCATTGGTTCAGCCGCACGGTCGTCCCCACAGAGCTGAGCGACCCCGCCGTGCTCGACATCAACACCGCCTACGCCACCATGGCAGGCACGTGTAAGCACATCGGCACTTCGTTCATGCAGGCCGCCAGTGTCGCCCCGACCGTCGAGATGTTCGACATAGTGCTCGGTGGCGCCGGCCGGTTTGCCGAGCGGCCGTTCTGTCACCTGCACGCCACGACGATGGTGCCGCCGCTCCGCTTTTCGATCGATACGGCTCACGTGATGGTGGCGGCAATAGAGCATGGTATGCCGATCAATGCCATCACGGCCGGTCAGGCCGGAGCTACCGCGCCGGCAACTCTGGCCGGGGCGCTGGTGCAGACCACCGCAGAGACTCTCGGGGCGCTGACGTTTGTCCAGCTGCTGGCCCCGGGGCATCCCTTCATCTTCTCCAACTGGCCGTTCGTGTCCGACCTGCGCTCCGGCGCCATGTCGGGAGGGAGCGCCGAGGCGGGCATTCTCAACGCGGCTTCGGCCCAGATCGCCAACTTCTACGACCTGCCGAGTGGAGTGGCCGCCGGCATGGCCGATTCCAAGGTCCCCGACGTCCAGGCCGGCGCCGAGAAGGCGCTGACCACTCTGCTCGCCGGGCTCAGCGGCGCCAATCTCGTCTACGAGTCCTTCGGGATGCTCGCCAGCCTGCTGGCATGCTCCAACGAGATGATGGTGATCGACAACGACATCATGGCCGGCGCACTGCGAGCGGTCCGCGGCATCGAGGTGACCGATGAGTCGCTGGCGGTGCAAGTGATCGAAGACGCCGTGAACGGCCCGGGCCACTATCTCGGCGCCGATCAGACGCTGGCCGTTATGGAATCCGAGTACGTCTATCCCATCATCGGCGACCGCCTCAGCCCCGCCGACTGGCAGGACGGAGGCAGCACCGACGCCTGGGAGCGGGCCAAGCGTCGCGTTCGGGACCTGCTGGCGGATCACTACCCGGCCCACATCGAGCCGGAGCGAGACGCCCTGATTCGTGACCGTTTCGATATCCGCCTGTCTCCCGAGGACATGTCGCCGATCTCCCGCCGCTGGTGACGGTGTCTCGATAGTGACCACCTGACCCGAACAAGGAGGAACTCCATGATCGAACCGGCCGACCTGGTCGCGGCTTTCGAGCGCAATACGCGAATCATCGAGATGCAGAGCGATGGTCTATCGCACGAGGACAGCCTCATTCAGACGGAGTACAACATCAACTGTCTCAACTGGGTGACAGGGCACGTCGTGCAGTACCGCGACGAGATGTTCGCCCTCCTCGGCAATGAGCGTTTGTTGTCACCGGAGGCCGCGGAACGCTACGCCCGCGAATCACACCCGATCATCGAGGACGGGCCCGACGTGATCGCGCTCGACGAGCTGGTGGTGTTGGCTCGCAAGAGCCAGGACCGCATCGCCGAGGTATTGGGCGCGATGAGCGGTGCACAATTCGCCGAGGCGAGGACCAGCAACGATCGCAACGTCACCGTCGGCTCGAGAGTGTTCTTCTACTACTTCCACGACACGTACCACGTCGGGCAAACCGAGCTGCTGCGCCAGGTAGCCGGTATCGGCGACGCCATCATCTGATCAGCCCTCCTGGCCGCCCCGTAGCTGGAGCCGCTTGCCGTTGATGATCACGGTGTCGGCGAGGCGTTTCAGCCACCGGGCGGCGGAATCCGTCGACATTGGCGCCAGCTCAAGGAGTCGAGCCGTGTCCCACCGGATCTCCATCGTTCCCTCCCTTCTATTATTGACTGTAAATCGTATTACATGTGATTAATCAATGCCAAGAGGAAGGGTGAGGTTTGAGGATTGCTCCGCGATTTCGCCACACTGTCACCAGCTAGGAGGAGGTCAGTTCTTGATCCGGCATGTCGCAATGTTCACGTGGACCAACGAGGCGACCCGAGACGAGATCGAGAAGTTCGCCGGCAAGCTGGGCACGATTGCCGGAAGTCATCGATTTGATCCGTCGATATGATCACGGCGAAGACCTCGAGTTGGGAACTGCGACTGCCGACTATGTCCTCGTGGCCGATTTCGACACAGTCGAGGATTACTGGGCCTACTCGGGCCACCCTTATCACGTCGACTTTCTCCAGAACCATGCCCAGCACATCATCGCCTCGGTCGAGCGCGTGCAGTACCGCGTCGCACCGTGAGGAGGCAGCACATTGACTGAGTCGCTCGACTCGGCAGGCAAGCTGAACTTGGCGTACTGGATGCGTCTCACCCGAACGCTGGATGACGCGCTGGTGGCAATGTGGAAACAGGGCCGCGGCGTCGGTGGCACGTTCTCGGGCAGGGGGCATGAGGCCATCGCGGTGGGGGCCGGCTACGCCCTGGGGCCCGACGACGTCGTGGCCCCGATGCATCGAGATCTGGGCTGCTACCTCGTCAGGGGTATGTCACCGGAGCGGATCCTGGCGAACCAGCTGGGCAAGGAGGCGGGGGTGACCAAGGGACGGGATGCCAACCTGCACGGCCTGGGCGATCTGTCTCTCAACATCATCGGATTCGTCAGCCATCTCCCGCAGTCTCTGCCCGTAGCGCTGGGGGCGGCGATGGCGTTTCAGTATCGCGAGGAGCCCCGGGTTGCGCTCACCTTCACCGGGGATGGCTCATCCAACACCGGCCTCTTCCACGAGACGCTCAATTTGGCGGCGGTGCAGAAGGCTCCCTTCGTACTCGTCGTCGAGAACAACCAGTACGCCTATTCGACACCCTTGCATGAGCAGATGGCGATTGACGACATAGTCGTGCGTGCTCCGGCCCACGGCGTCGTCGGGGAAATCGTCGACGGCAACGATGTCATGGCGGTCTATTCGGCTGTGGCCGCCGCCGTTGCCCGGGCGCGCCGCGGTGACGGCCCCTCACTGATCGAGGCCAAGACGATGCGGATGCTGGGACATGCAATCCACGACGGCGCCGAGTACGTGCCGGCAGAACTGCTCGAGAAGTGGCAACAACGCGACCCGGTGACGCTCTGGGAGGCCGCGCTCGTCGCCGAGGGTGCGCTATCGGAGGCGACGCTCGAGCGGCTCCGCGGCGAGTGTCACGACGAGATCGAGGCAGCGATCGAGTACGCCGAGCGCGCCCCACTGCCGGATCCGGCGACCATCGGGACCGGGGTGTACGCCACGTGACCGAGATCCGACATCTCACGTACCTCGATGCGATAGCCGAAGCTCTCAGCGTCGAAATGGAGAGAGATCCGAACGTCGTCGTCCTCGGCACCGACGTCGGCGGCAGTTTCGGCGGCGCCTTCAAAGTGACCAAGCGGGTGGCCACCCAATTCGGGCCGCGTCGGGTCCGGAACATGCCCATGACTGAGCTGGCGTTCATCGGTGCCGCCAGCGGTATGGCGCTCATGGGAATGCGCCCGGTGGTCGAAGTCCAGTTCGCCGATTTCATCTCGACCGGTTTCGACAGCATCGTCCAGTTCGCGGCGACCACGCACTACCGGTGGGGAGCGGCGGTGCCCTGGGTGATCCGCGCTCCCAGCGACGGCGGTATCCGTTCCGGTCCGTTCCATAGCCAGAACCCGGAAGCGTGGTTTGTGCACACCCCCGGGCTCAAGGTCGTCGCCCCGGCGACTCCGGCGGATGCCAAGGGGATGTTGCTGGCTTCGATCCGCGATGACAATCCCGTCATCTACTTCGAGGCCAAGCCGCTGTACCGCTCTCTGAAGGGCCCGGTCCCCGACGGCTCCGAGGCGATCCCGATCGGCGTCGCTCGTATCGCCCAGGAGGGCGACGACGTAACGATCGTCACGTACGGCTCGACGGTGCACGACTCGGTGCAGGCCGCTGCCGAGCTGGCCGGTGACGGTGTCACGGTCGAGGTGATCGATCTCCGCTCCCTCAAGCCGATGGACACCGACGCGATTCTCGAATCAGTGGCCAAGACCGGCCGCGCCCTCGTTGTCCATGCCGCCAATCGAATGGCGGGTGTCGGTGCAGAAATCGCCGCGTTCATTGCCGAGGAGGCGTTTGGCCACCTCGACGCACCGGTCAGGCGATTGGGTGGGATGGATATCCCGATTCCGTTCAGCCCACCGCTCGAGGACACCTACCGGGTGAGCGCCTACGACATCGTCCGCACGGTCCGCGAGATGGTCGCGTGGTAGCTGCCGCCCGGTTGCGGACGCGCCGCAAGCCGGCGGGGTGGTAGCGCTGATGGCAGGTGAGGTCTGAGTCTCCCTAAGCCGAGTCGCGCGTCTCCCATTCATCGACTGCCATCCAGGAGGGGCGATGCTCGATCTTGGCGCCGTAGCTCATACGGCGAATGCGCGCCTCGACTTGTGCCGGGTCGTCGAACTTTGCCGACG
>CAMYJM010000368.1 GCA_947258635.1 uncultured Acidimicrobiaceae bacterium | reverse complement strand
GACCAGCCGGTGGTCCGAGCTGGGGAACGGGAAGGTCCCGACCAGTGAGAACAGCGGATCGGACGACAGTGGCCAGAAGACCCCGGCGTCGGTCAACGTCAGATTGATCGACGGCAGGACATAGTCGGCCCGCAGATTGCCAGGAGCGCTGTCACTGAAATCCGCCGTGTCGAACGCTGGATCGCTGAGATGGGTGGCATTGATACCGCCCTGCAAAGCTGCCTGCTCCGTGCCTCCGGGGCTAGAAGGCGTAATCGACGTGTTGACCTTGGGGTGGTCCAGAAGTTGCTGGGCCGCCCCGGGGATCGAGTCGCCGTCCAACGGATCGGAGTTCTGGTCCCCGGCGATCACGAAGCGGGCGCCGCCGCCGAGGCTTCCCGATTCGCCATTGTCGTCATAGATGTAGCCGCCGGCTGCCGGGTCGATGTAGTCGGCCCAGAAGCGGATCTCATCGAAGTTCCGAGTCCCGTTGCGGTCTTCCGGCCCGTCGAACACAGGCGGCGTCGGATGGCTCACCAGGAAGTGAACCTCACGATCACCGACGAGCACCGGGACGTCCCAGTGGCTCTTCGACGAGAGGCGGAACACGTCGAGCTCTTCATCGGAATACCACGGAGTGCCCGGCGGGTCCTCCGGCAGCAGTGCACCGGGCATGTCCTTCCAGAGGAACTTCTGGAAGGTGCGGATGTCATCCATGTCGAGCGGATGCATCGAGTACACCTGCATGCCGAACTGGCCGGGGAAGAACCCGAACCCGAAGGAGTCATTGGGGACGAAGTCTCCCGCCGCCCCGCTGTTGTCCAGATCGAAGCCGGAGTAGATCCCGGTATTCGACTCGGCCGCGTAGCGGAACGGATATTCGATCGGATCGGCCCCGCCCTGCGACACCGCCAGGTAGTTTTTCTGGAACAGGATTGCCGACGTGCCCGCCGGGTCGTAGTCGAACTCATTGACGAGCAGCACCTCGGGCCGCGTGCGCTGGATGATCTCCGCGATCGTGGCCGGCTGCGCGCTTCCCGGAGCCGACAATTCGAGCGCGAGTGCTCCGGCGGTGCCCCGGTTCAGCGATACGTTGAACGTCGCGAATCGGGTCTCACCGATAGATGCCACGGCATCTTCCCAGGCCTTCCGGTACCGGTCGATTGCCTTGGCGGGATCGCTCGCAGCATCGCCCGCGGCTAGTGCCGCCAGCGCGCTGTCGATCTTCGCCTGGTTGTCGCCGGTTGCCAACGCGATATCGATGGCTGCCTGAGCCAGCTGACGATCGGCTCCGACCAACAGGTCGATAGCCGCCTGGGCGGCTGCAGCCGACGAACCGCCGACATTGCCGAGCTCCTGGACGGCCTTCTTCTCCTCGCTGAAGACCCGGTGGCCTTGCTTGGTCAGATGGCTGTCATCGGCCCACAGGTCCGGATCGAGGCTGTCGTCGATGGCATCGATCGCCTTGGAGATACGCTTGTCATCCAGCTTGTTGCCCGTTGGGAGGAGCGCCGCCAGATCACCGGCTGCCTTCTCCTTCATGCCCATCGGGTTTTCCATGTCGAGTCCCACGATCACCGGATCGTGGTCGGATGCCCGCCATTCATCCGGGTTGTACAGCGACGGCTGGTTGTCTTCCTGGTTGTAATCGAGCCCACGTGGCTCATCGGCATTGATGTGCCAGTGCGCTGCGCCGGTCACCTTGTCCGTCAGGCTGGGGGTTGCCATCGCATGATCGAGGTAGCCGCTCTGCCCGAAGAACACGAACGAGTAGGCGTCGAGGCCCTCGAAGATCTGCATCAGATCGTTGTACCCGCGATCCTCCAAGGCCACGATCGGATCCTCTTGCGCGTACGCATTGAGGTCGCCCGTGATCAGGAAGTCGGGATCGCCACTGCCCGTCGGGTCGCCCGCCAGCCAGTTTGCCTGGGCGATTGCACCGTCCGTGCGAACGCCGTTGCAGTTGCCCTGCAAGTCACCGGCATCGGGATCGCCGACGTCATCACACGGCGAGCCTTTCGACTTCAGGTGGTTGACCGCCACCGTGAAGCGCTCCCCGGTTGCGTTCTCGTCGAACGTCTGGGCGAGTACCGCCCGGTTCTTGTCATCGTTGAACGTCGGATCGACCGACGTGTCGAGGATGGCGAAGTCCCCGACCGGCGTTACCTCTCCGGGCTGGTACAACAGAGCCACCCGGATGGCGTCGCTGCCGACACCGCCGGGTGTTGCGATGTAGTCGTAGGTGCCGGCGCCCGCAACGGCGTTCAGGCCTGCAACCAGATCGGCCTCAGGCGTGTTGTCCGCCGCGTTCTCGATCTCCATCAGCCCGAGAACCTCAGCGTCGAGCTCCACGATGGCATCCACGATCTTGTCACGTTGCCGGGTGAATTCCGCTGCGCTATCGGCGCCACGGCAGCCCTGATCGGCCAAGGGACCACAGATTGGGGCACCCGTGTCGATCGTCGTGAAGTAGTTGAGCACGTTGAACGCGCCCACCTGGATCGTGCCGCCAACGTCAGGCGCCGGGTCACGATCGTTCACACGGGTGAAGCTCACCGGAGCCGTCGGATGGATCTCGTATGCGCCGAAGGCGTAACCGAGCACACCGGTGACTCCGGTGACCGAGTCGCCACGGCGCAGCGTGCCGTCCACGGAAATGTATGGCGGCACCAGTGCCGGGCTCGATACCGAGCTACCGTCGTCGAGTTGCACCTGGCTGCGGTTGTTCAGGTCCTGGAGGGCCAGAGCCGCCGCACCCGGCGTGGTGACATCGGTCGGGTTGTCGAGCACGCCGCCGACGGACAGAGTCACTTCACCGCGGCGATGCCAGTTGAAGTTGTCTGTCGCGAACAGGGTCTGCGCGAAGTTGACGCTCATACCCTCGAAGGCCTCCAAGTCGACCGCAACTGGAAGCGTTGGCAGGGCGGGGGAAGCTCCGCCAACCTGGTCGGCGCACTCGGCGAGGTCCGTGATGCTCTCGAGCTGGGTTTGGCCGAATGCCTCATCGACTTCGCCCTTGACGCGAACCACGTCGCCCATGTCGACATCTGGTCCGAATCCGTTATCGAAGACGAAGATGCCCTCGGACGTCGCGGCGTCACCGTCGGCGTCACCGTCCTCCTCCTGGAGGAAGAAGCCGCCGAGCTCGGTGGCGCTGTCCTGGAAGTCGCCGACCACGACACCTTCCACGACGTGCTTGGTGCCCTCCTCAGGGCTGTCGGCGCCCGAGCCCTGGATCGTGTGGACCAGGGTGGCAGGGTCGCCGCATGAGCCGAACGGAGGATCGACCGGACCACCGCCGGCCTGGCTGATGACGATGTTTTGGAATGCCTGGCTGATGACGATGTTTTGGAATGCGACGGCTTCCGAGCCGCCGTCGAACTGGGCGGTCAGCGTCAATGTCAGCGTCGACCCGCTCCCCGTCACCGGCACGGTCAACGTCTGCAAGGTGTTGTTCAACAGAGTCCCGTTGGCCGACATCGGATCATCCAGCGGGACATTGGCCCCGCCGTCCATGACGTACACCTGGCTGCCCGCCTCATCGACCGCACTGGCGATCGCGTTGAGCGTCGGACCGGCATCGATCGAGTAATCCCAACTGAAGAAGTCGGACGCCTCGAAGTCGCCCATGGCGCCCATATCGATCGCCAAGCTCAAAACACCCGCCGCCGCCGAGATATCAAACTCCCACGTCGCGGTCACCGGCCCCGCATTCTGCGGGTTCTCGGTATCGACGATCCCAAAGAACTCATCGGTGTTGGCCTCCCCGACGATCCCCAACGTATCCGGGGGGAAGATGGAAAGACTGTCGTCGAGCACCGAAAACGGGATCGTCGACGACACGATACTTCTCGAACCCGTCACCAGCGCTAGCAAACGCCCCCGCAAACGGATTCGTATGGAAGTTCAGATTCTGCGAACCCGAATTCACCATATCGAACGCGACGACCGTGGGCGCGGCGTCGGCACGTGAGATCAGCGCAGTTGGCAGCATCGCCGCCACCATTGCCAGCATCGCACCAAACGAAATGAGAAGACGAAAGCCGCGCGTAGGCGCGGCAATAATGTACGAACGACTCACGAGTATTCCTCCAATGAAGCCCCTGTTGCTCTGTGTTGTCACTCAGCTCGCTGCTAACCCTAACCACTGAGAGTGTGTAGTGCTCGATGACCTTTTCGCGAGGCAGCGAAGTTACTCCCCCGCGCGGTCGGCCAGGATCTCGCGCAGCCGGGCGATGCGAGCCTGAACCTCACCTGCGCCTGAAGCGTCACGCACTTGCTTGTTGATTCCGCCTTCCGCAGCCGAGGTGTACGAACCACCGGTCCCGCTGCCACCGCCGGCCTGGGTCACCATGTCGATTCCCGAGCCGTAGATAGCGTTGATCTGCGATTCGCGCGCCGCCAACTCGATGCGTAATTCCTTCGTGGATCGCTGCTCGTCGGCATCTACGCGGAATCCGGCGGCAAGCTCACGAAGTTCGTCCTGGCGGGTCCGCAGCGCATGACGCGCCGCGAAGTCGTCGGAGGGGGTGTTATTGAGGGCGTCGACGACCTCGGCCAGTTCCCGATTGACTGCATCCAGGTCCTTCACGGGTTCATCCATGTACCAAAGCTACCCCGCCGGTCGCCGCAATCGCGCTGCTCCCACTCGAACCCGGACGGCGGCCAGAAGCAGGGCAACAGCGACCGCCAACCACGGGAGGGTGAATCCACCGGTGATGTCGACGAGCAGCCCGAACAGCGGCGGCGCCGTCACGATCGCCAGCTGGTTGGCCGTCATCGCCAGGGCCAGTGCCAGGCCGACGGCGTGGCCGGGAGCGACCTCGGCGATGTGGACCACCCACGGCCCGTACCAACCAAAAGAAAAGAACCCGAAACCGACGGCGAGCAGGAGAATCGACCAGAACGGCGCCGCCGCCGGGAAGACTGCCATGATCGTCGCGCCGACGGCGGCGCC
>CAMYJM010000367.1 GCA_947258635.1 uncultured Acidimicrobiaceae bacterium | reverse complement strand
GGCGCTGCGCACTGCGACCCGCAGCACCGACACGCTGCTGATCATCGACGAGACCCACACGATCTGCGCCGGGCCCGGCGGGTACACGGCAGCTCACGGCCTCGATCCGGATCTGCTGACGATCGGCAAGTCGATCGCCGGCGGGATCCCGGCCGCGGCCTTTGGGATGACTCGAGAGCTGGCCGAACGGGCGGCCTCGGTCCTGCAGGCCCCCGAGGGCGACGAGTCGGGGGTCGGGGGCACGCTGGCAGGTAACCCGCTGTCGGCGGCGGCTATGCGAGCCACTCTCGAGAACTGCCTGCGCCAAGAGGACTTTGCCGTGACGATCCCGCTGGCGACTCGCTGGGCGGCCGGGGTGCAGTCGGTGATCGCCGACTGCGAGGTGCCGTGGAGCGTGCAGCAGCTCGGAGCGCGCGCCGAGTACTGGTTCTCGCCGCCGCCGCGCACCGGTGGGGAGGCGGCCGCGTTGGCCGACGAGCACCTGGACGCGTTCTTCCACCTGTTCAGCCTCAATCGGGGGGTGCTGCTGACGCCGTTCCACAACATGGCCCTCATGGCGCCCACCACCACCGAGGCGGACGTCGATCGTCACAGCGAGATCTTCCGCCGCGCCGCTCAGGAGGTGTTGGGTCGGTGAGCGCCGCTGGCGATGCCGGCGCGGCGATAGTCACCGGAGCCGGGAGCCCGGATGCCATCGGCTTCGCCTGCGCTCGCGACCTGGCGGCTGCCGGGCATCCGGTGGCGATCTGCTCGACCACCGACCGCATCCACGAGCGAGCCGAAGAGTTGCGGGCGACCGGGGCGACAGCCTGGTCGGCCGTGGTGGACCTGATGGACTCGGCGGCCGCCGAACGGTTCGCCGCCGCCGCTGCCCGGGAGCTGGGTGACATCGCGATCCTGGTGAACAACGCCGGAATGGTCACCGTCGGGGGGGACGGCGAAAGCGGATCGGCCGGCGAGACCAGCGACGAGGTGTGGTCGCAGGGCATGAATCGCAACCTGACCACCGCCTTCGTGATGACGCGCGCCGTCCTGCCCGGGATGCAACGGCGCGGCTACGGAAGGATCGTCAACGTCAGCTCGATCACCGGCCCGGTGATGGCAATGCACAACGACGTGGTCTACGCCGCCGCCAAGGCCGGGATGGTGGGCCTGACCCGATCCACCGCCCTCGACTCGGCCCGATACGGGGTGACGGTCAATGCCGTGGGCCCCGGCTGGATCGCCACCCCCTCGTCCAGTCCCGAGGAGATAGAAGAAGGTGGGCTCAGCCCGATCGGTCGGCCCGGGCGGGCCGACGAGGTGGCGGCGCTCGTAGCCTTTCTGTGCTCGCCGGGCGCTTCCTACATCACCGGGCAGCTGCTGGTGGTCGATGGCGGCAACTCGATCCTCGAGCAGCGGCGCCCGCCCCCGGCGCCTTCCTCATAGCGGTTGCCGCCCGAATCGTCTGTGGCGGCTCTCGCATCGCCTCGGTAGGCGATCTTGGCGATCGGATACCCGTGGTGCATTATTACTTTCAAAGTTATAACGTGCCAAGTATCTTGTAGCCAAGCATAAGGAGATTGATGGTCGACGACTACACCGACCGGGCGCTTGCCGACTGGAACGCGGTGCGCCCGGATCTCGATGTCTCCCCAAATGCAGTCATCACCCGCATCCTGCGATTGGCCAGCTTGCTCGACGCCGAGTTCGACGCCACCGTTGCGCCGTTCGGCTTGAGTCGCAAGGGCGAGTACGACACCCTCGCCGCCCTGCGACGGGCCCGGCCGGGCAATGGTATGTCTCCGACTCAGCTGGCGGCGGCGGCTCTGATGACGACGGGCGGGATGACCAGCCGCCTCGACCGCCTCGAGAAGGCCGGGTTGATCGAACGACGCCCCGACCCCAACGATCGGCGGGCTCTGCTCGTGGCGCTCACGGCTGCCGGTGAGCGGCTCGTGGACGATATCGTCGCGGCCAGCCTCGCCAAGCAAGAGCGGTTTCTCGAGCCACTCGACGAGTCCGACCGCGCTACGCTCGCCCATCTGCTTCGTGAACTGCTGGTTCACTTGGGAGACGGCTAGCCGGAAGGGCCGGCGACCACAGGGGCGAAAGATGCCGCAGCGGCCGACGCGTTCAACAGATCCAACGCCTGTCGTTGTGCTGCATCCGTCTGCCTCTTTCCGCCGTGGGGTCGGCGGAGCGCTTGCCCCCAACTCCCTCGTGCTCGACGAGCCGGCCGATCTGGCCGAGTGGCTGGCGGCCGACACCAGAAGAGTGGTCGTGGTCGGCGATGGCTCCGAGTTGAGCGATATCCCCGCGGCGAACGGCAATCTGACAGTGGTCGCCCTGGTACCGACCCTCGAGGTAGACGCTTATCGGCGGGCTCTCGCCGGCGGGGCTCACGGGGTGGCCCACGTCGATGCCGACCCCGACACCATTGCCCACGTGATCCGGGGGGCCGTCACCGGGGAGGTGATACTCCCGAGGGAGATTGCCCGCGGGCTGGCCGGAAGGCCGCCACCGGCAGAGCTCCGGTTGTCGGTCGAGGAGCGTGGTCTGCTGCAGCGCCTCTCGGATGGCGCCACGGTTGGGCAGCTGGCGGACGAGTTCTACCTCGCAGAACGGTCGGTGCGGCGGCGGTTGCAGAACATCTATGTCCAGCTGCGCGCCACCGGCCGGGCCGAAGCGCTCAAACGCGCCGGCCAACTCGGCCTCATCGATTAGTCGCCGCCGCGGAGTGGCCGCTTCCGGCCACACGTTGGCCGGGACAGCAGCCGCCGGCCTTGCTGTCATTGTCGGGTACACATCCCGTTCTAGTAGAAGGCATCCCAGTGGAAGCGTCGTTGGTTGGTCTCCTCCTCTTGGCCATTGCATTGGCGTGGCTGGCGGCGTTCGTTTGGTCGCTCGTCGTGATTCTGAAGACCGATTCTGATGTCTGGCAAATGGCCGGGATGAGCCAATTGACATGGGTCCTGGTGGTCGTCTTGATGCCGGTCATCGGCGTCGCCCTGTTCGTCACGATCGCCCGGCCCCAGCTGCGGGCGCATTCGAATCTCGCCGGCTCCGTCCTGTAGCGCGAAGCGGTACCGCAATGACGCGTACGTTGAGTGGCTGGATCTCCAACGCCAAGACCGAGCTCGGCTGGGCCTGGGGCGAGCCGCTGACATGGATCATCCTCCTGACGGCCGCCGGGTGGGTCGGAGTGCACTGGGCCCGCGGGCGGCGCTGGAGCGCAGTTTCCGCGCTTGCCTACGTCGGGGGAGTGGCCTGGCTCATAGCGGCGCTCGCCATCACGATCTACCCCATCCGGGTCTCCTTCGATCCGCCCCCGTGGGAACGGCTCGAGGTCAAGTCACTGGTGCCGTTGGCCGGCACCATCCAGCCGCTGGGTCAGATGCGCGATCG